>CAZPYZ010000053.1:0-12984 GCA_964590215.1 uncultured Dehalococcoidia bacterium
GGTCTGGCGAGACGCCCAGCGCGGCCAACAGCCAGCGGACGCCATATACAATCTGCTCCATCAACAGCACCAAAGGCAGGCTCAATACAACAGTGACCAGGAGGAGCGCGGTGAGGATCCCACCGAGGACGCGGGTGATCTCCGCTAGGGCCTGGAAGGACGTGAGGCCGGTCAGTAGAATGGCGACACCCAACACGCCGACGCAGATAACGGCTAAGATTCCAATCCAGTGACGTCCCAGAGCCGCCGGCGGCACAGCGGTCTCCGACTGGCGCCGCCGCAGGACATCCAGCCGCGCCAGGGCGAGGGCGACCAACCCACAACCGAAGAAAGCGATGACTGGAGCCGTCCCGCTTCCCACAGGTGCGGCCGCGGGCCAAGTCGCCCGCGCCAGGGCGAGCACAACCAGCGCTATCGATCCGGTCGTGAAATACCCGAAGACGTCGTCGGGCAGCAGCGGCGATCGCCCGATTCCTACGCCGCGGTACCACGCGACCCCCGCCAGAACGAGACCGGCCCCGGACCGCGGCGCGAAGGCGAGGACGGCTGTCATTCCCAATAGAGCGCCGGCCAGCCGCACCCGCTTCAGCGGCCACGGGGTCCCGAGCAGTAACCTGGTGCTCACGTTAGCTAACGCCAAGAGCAGTAGCAACACAGGGAAGGGAAAGGACCCCGAAACGAGGTGTGCCAGCCACCCCCCCAGCTCTCCCATCCACGCCGTCTCCATGCCGCAGACGGCCAGAGATATGGGGTTCGGCCTAAGCCAGCGAGGCATTCCCTAGAGCGGCTGGATCGTGATCAGGCGCGCGAAACGGAAGAAATCCCCTGGGTTCGCCGTCAGCAGTCGCGGGACCCCGTGCACCAACATCGTCGCGACTATGTTCGCGTCGTGAACCTGCTTCCCGCCCACAGGAACCTGCTGCATTAATGCCAGGAGCTGTTCGGTTACCCGAGAGCTGTCTTCCGCGACCTGGAAGCGGGTCTGATAGTAGCGAACCCTTGCGGCGAGATCTGACGCGCGGTGCGGTGCGGCAAAGGTCTGCGGACGGCTTAGAGTCGCCAGATACTCGCGCAACACCTGACGGCTGATCATAGGTCGTCGCCTGCATTGTAGATACCCTCCAGTGCGCTCGTGGCAGCGGAATGAAGGGGTGCCTGAGAAGTGGCTTCATAGACGAGAATGTTGGTGCCGACGAACGTTGCGTTAACGGCCCCAGTCGTCATACATGTCCTCACGCCTCAAGGACAGCCCTTCTGGCCAAGGACCCATGTCGAGTGGTGGAGGTAAGTCCAGGGGCGGACGGGTGTTCCCTGTGGTCGGCCCCTCTTCCACCATCACCACTATCCGATGCTCGCCTGGGGGCACGTCCAGGGGTACCTGCGCCGTTAGCGTCCCATCTGGCGCAACGGTCGCCGTTGTCGCAATTGAGCGCATGGCTGTCTTCCTCGCTTCCTGTGTTCACAAGTATAGCGATGGGTTACCCTTCCCCGGCCACGGCTACCCGGTACACAGGGAGCGTACCCGCGGCGACCACGCTGTCGCCGACCTGCACCAGGGCGACCCGGTGCCCCGCGCGGCGCAGCCGCAGCAACGCAGCCAGCGCTCCTTCCGGCGTCGCGGCGGAGACAAGGACGATCGTCGCTCCCCAGGGCAATGCTCTCCCTTCTTGAGTCAGGAAGCGCTCAATGCTCACTGTCGCAAACCCGCTGACCTTCGCCAGCGCCTCGAGGATCCGGCTCAGATGGGGAGGGTCCCCAGCCAGCGGCAGTTTGACCTGTTGGTCTGACCCGGTGACGGTGGTATTGACATAGAGCCCCACTGGGAAGCCTGCGTTGAGGTAATGGGAAGCTAAGGACGCCGTTACCGTGATGGCCTCCTCCAGCAGCAATGGCACGTTGCCCCGCCACTCCGGCACTACGGTCCCGACGTTCAAGAACAGCAGCAGGTCGAGGCTGGTACTCGGATCCTGCAGCTTGACCTGCAGCCTGCTGGTTCGGGCGCTCGCCTTCCAGTGGATTCGGCGCAGGCTGTCCCCTGGCGCATAGTCTCGGACTCCCGCCACCCGCAGCGGGTCCTCCAACATCCAGCGCGGCGCGCGACGGCCCCCAAAGGGCTGCTTCGCCGGCAGTCCTAGCTCCTCGAGCGGGACCACCCTGGGGTACACCAGGAGGTGGTCCACTTCTGGAGACGCCGCCTCCCTGGAAAAAAACCCGAAGATATCCCCTGAGTGAAGACGGGCTGGCCCGAAGCTATGGTATCCGCGAGCCGTGCATTCGACCCGATAGCGCCTGCTGACGCGCTCGTACCAGCGGAGCGAAAGCAGCATGCGCAGCTCCAGTCGCGAAGCCTTATAAGAAGGAGTAACCCGCCCTCCATGGATTGTCAGCTCCGCCGGGAGCTCGTCCTCGACCACCAACCAGGGAAGGGGGAGGAGTTTCCGGTTTACGGTCTGGATTCGCAGGTCGACGGTCTCACCGGGAAAAGCCCGCTGTTGACTCAAGACCCGGGAGTACTCGACGTTGCCCAGGCACCAATGCTGCCAGAGGGCAGTGAGGCCGACGAGAGCGCCCAAGACCATGGCGACCAGCAGCAACGCCGGCTGCTGGGTAATCGCGGCCAGGAACAGGACCGCCACCACAATGTAGGCGCTGGATTCACCGGCTACGCCTCGGGGCATTAGTAGGCCTGGACTAGCAAGCGAAGGTCAGATTTGAGCCCCGTACGTGAGGGCGGCGACAAGGCGAACGGCCCTCCCGCAACCTGGCACCGCCCTGGATGAACGTGCTGGCCTCTGTCATCTAGTTCTCCACCGGCACCGGAACCGAGCTGATGACCTCTTCTACGATGGTTTCTTTGGACCGCCCACGAAGGTGAGTCTGGGGACTCAGGATAAGCCTGTGAGTCAGGACGCACGGGGCGAGCAGCTTGACATCGTCGGGGATAACGTACGGGCGCTCGCGCGCAGCGGCCAGCGCCTGCGCACAGCGGTACAGCGCTAGCGAGGCCCGGGGGCTGCCCCCCAGCTCCACCGCCGGATGATCCCGGGTAGCTCGGACCAGCCGGACAAGGTAGTCCTCCACATCCTGAGCGATGTACACGTCTCGGCAGAGGTGTTGCATCGCCGCCAGCTCTTCGCTCGACACTATTGGCGCCAAGGCCTCCAGCGGGCTCTCCTGGCGGAAACGCCTGAGAATCTGGTGTTCCTCATCCTCGTCGGGATAGCCCAGGCGTAACCGAAGCAAGAAGCGATCGAGCTGCGCCTCCGGCAAGGGGAAGGTTCCTTCCAGCTCGATGGGGTTTTGGGTGGCCAGTACCAGGAATGGTCTTGGGACAAGGAGCGTGCGCCCGTCGACGGTGATCTGCCGCTCCTCCATCACCTCCAACAACGCCGCCTGGGCCCGCGGCGTCGCCCGATTGATCTCGTCGGCCAGCACAACCTGAGACAGCACCGGCCCCGGCCGGAACTCGAAGTCGGCCGTCTTTTGGTTGAAGACACTGACGCCGGTGATGTCCGAGGGCAAGAGGTCGGGGGTGAACTGAATCCGCTGGAAGGAGCAGCCCAGGGAGCGGGCCAGCGCCTTGGCAAGCATGGTCTTGCCGATACCGGGCACGTCTTCGATAAGGACGTGGCCCTCACACAGGAGCGCCACGATGGCGAGCTCAATGGCCTCCTCTTTCCCCACGATGACCCGGCTTATCGCGTCCTTGACCCGACCGGCGACCGAGGCGACCGGGCCAACGTCAAGTGAGGTCATGGGGGTCCCACTTAATCGGAAACCCCTGCCGGAAGCGGACAGGGGCCCGCGAGCGTCCTGGGGCACGACTATTCAGAGAGTGTAGCGAACAGTTCATTGACGCTGAACTGGCAGCCCGGGATGACCTCGCTCACATCCACTAAATCGTCACCCCGCAAGGCTGCCAACGGTTGTCCAGGCTTGAACACAAGCACGGAACGATCCCTGCCGTCCACTAGCAACGCCACCACCGCTCCGTTCTCGACCTACCAAACGCACCTGCGTATCACCCGGGTCACACGCTGCTTTGGGGAGAGCATCTCTACCACGATGTCCGGGAGCTCGAAGAAATCGTCAGCTATCTCCCCGGACGCATCCCTCGGAATGCGACCGTGTCGATAGACGCTCACGTCGGGGATGTACGACCGGCCGCGGAAGCTGAAGCGCAGTTCAGCGAAGGCCTCGGCGACCTTGCCAGTCGCTCCAGAGGTGTCGAATCGCAGCACCAGCGCTTTCTGGAGCCTGGAATGTTTCGCTTTCGGTGACACTTTTTGAGTAATCGTCCCTTCCTCATATTCCAGGTAGGGCTTCTTCCAGTCTGGGAGCCTCAGGAAATCTTCCAGTGTCATGCCTTGCGCGATGGCCATCGTGTTCTCTAGCTTTCCCACCGCCAGGTGGTCCCCTGGTGACCGTCCTCCAGAGCAACGCCATGCGTTGCCAATTGTTGCCGAATCTCATCCGCCAGGGCGTAGTGCCGCTCGGCTCGGAGCCTCGCCCGGATCTCGATGAGCAGGCCGATGAACTTGCCGGCGTCGTCGGAAGCTCGGGGACGCCGGTCCTCCAGGGTCAGGCCGAGCACGCCGCAGAGGGCCTGCAGCCGCCTCTGAGCGTTCCCCACTGCGGCCCCCCTCTCCCTACTGCGATTGATCTCTCGAGCCAGGTCGAAGAGGGCGGCCGTCGCTTGAGCGGTGTTGAAGTCATCGTCCATGGCGTCGACGAAGCGGCTCTCGAAGGGCGTGGGATCTACCTCCCCACCGGCCCCTGCAGGCGGGGGCGCCTGCGCTCCTTGGGCGGCCTCACGCAGCCGGGCGACACCACGCTCTGCTCCCTCCAAAGCTTCCTCGGTGTAGGTGAGGGGGCTCCGGTAGTGGGAGGTCAACACGAAGAAGCGGAGGGCATCGGGGGTGTGTTTCTCCAGGACCTCAGGGATGGTCACCAGGTTGCCCAGGGACTTGCTCATCTTCTCCTCGCCCAAACGGAGCAGCCCGTTGTGCATCCAAAAGCGCGCAAAGGGAGCGACCCCGGTGGCGGCCTCCGACTGGGCGATCTCGTTTTCATGGTGAGGGAAGACGAGGTCCTGGCCACCGCCGTGGATGTCCAGGGTCTCTCCCAGATATTTCATCGACATGGCGGAACACTCGATGTGCCACCCGGGACGGCCGGGGCCCCAGGGACTCTCCCACTGCGGCTCCCCAGGCTTGGCCCCCTTCCAGAGGGCAAAATCCGCGGGGGAGTCCTTGGCCTCTCCGACCTCGACGCGAGCCCCCGCCAGCATGCTCTCCAGCGACCGGCCGCTGAGCTTCCCATACGCCGAGAACCGGTCAACCCGGAAGTAGACGTCTCCTCCCGCCGCGTAGGCGAACCCGCGGCCCTCCAGCGACTTGATGAGGTCGATGATGGTGGGGATCTCTTCCGTGACCCGGGGGTACACATGAGCCCGCTGGACGTGCAGAGCGTCCATTTCCTCCAGATAGCTGTCGACGTATTGCTGTGCCAGCTCGATGGCCGGCACGCCCAAACGCTCAGCCCGGGCGATGATCTTGTCGTCGACGTCGGTGAAGTTTTGGACGTGCCGGACCTCGTAGCCCCGGAACTCCAGGTAGCGACGGATGACGTCGAAAACGATATAGCTCATGGCGTGCCCGATGTGGGCGGTGTCGTAGGGGGTGACCCCGCACACATACATCTTCACAGCTCCACCGCCGGGAATGGTGAAGTCCTCTTTCCGGCCCGTGAGGGAGTTCCAGATCTTCATCCCGTCCCCCCTTCGGGAGGCGCTGCTTCGTTCTGAGTGACAGGGGAAGCGCCCCAAGGCTGTGATCTCTTGTGAGGCGTGGCACCTGTCATAGCAAGCCCGCCCTCGTGGCCTCTCAGTCCAACGAAGATCAGCGAGCGTGGCAATCTGGGGTGGGGGTGAGTATCCGTTGCGGCGCGGTGCCGCCACCAGCCCCGTATTGCCACCCCGATAACATCCTCGGTGGTGCTGGTCTGGTTCGGTACGCCGGCTCGCAATGACAAAGGGCCAGAAGTTTCCAGAATGACGGGGGAGTGGACTGCGAACCGAGTCCAGATATCCATCCGGTCTTCGCTCGTTCTGCTTCTGCCTTCCGCCTACTGCCTGGCAGCACCCACCGGTGTCTGGAGTTTGGCCAGTGCCTCTTCAAGGGCAGCCAGACGAAGCTCCAGCCGGTCCAGCCTTGTTTGCAGTTCATGGATCATATCCCCCTCAGGGTCGGGGAGCCGCTCCAGGGTGTCGTCGTCGGGATTACGGAGAGCCACCACGCGGCCGGGTACGCCGACCACGGTGGCGTTGCTGGGGACGGACGTGACCACTACCGAACCGGCGCCGATTTTCACGTTGGAGCCGATCTCTATGGCCCCGATAAGTTTGGCCCCGGCCCCTACGACCACGTTTGCACCCAGAGTCGGGTGGCGTTTCGTCTTCTGGGTGCTGGTCCCGCCCAACGTCACCCCCTGGTAAAGGTGAACGTTGTCGCCGATCTCCGAGGTCTCGCCGATGACGACCCCCGACCCGTGGTCGATGAAAAAGCCTGATCCAATGCGGGCTCCGGGATGGATTTCAATATCCGTGATGAGCCGGCCCAGGTGGGAGATGAGCCGGGGGACGACGGGCACGTGGAGGCGCCAGAGGGCGTGGGACAGGCGATGGATCTCTCTGGCATGAAGCCCCGGGTAAGTGAGGAGGACTTCCACGACGTTGGTGGCAGCCGGATCTCGCTCGAAGATGACCTCGACGTCGCGTCGCAGCTCACGGAGCAGCCGGAACATGGGTTACTGACCTCCCTCTCCCTTCTCCCTTAACAGCACGGCCGCGTGGGCGGCGACGGCACGGCGGCGGCCGACGGCGCCCAGCCCTTCATTGGTCTTGGCCTTGACGTTGATCCGGCTCGAATCCAGGCACAAGACCTGGGCGATGGTCTCGTTCATGCGAGGGAGGTACGGTGCCAGGAGGGGCTGTTCGAGGATCACCGTCGCGTCCACATTCTCCACTTGGAACCCGGCTTCGCCCACCCGTCTGAAGGTCTCACGCAGCAGGTCCAGGCTTGCTGCATCTCGCCACTGGTCGTCCCCGGCCGGGAAGGAACCGCCAATGTCTCCCAGGCTCGCTGCGCCGAGCAGCGCGTCGATGAGGGCGTGGAGGAGGGCGTCGCCGTCGCTATGGCCTAGTGGGCCCACAGGATAAGAGATTGCAACGCCACCTATGATCAGAGGCCGGCCTCCCGCCAGGCGGTGTATGTCGTAGCCGATACCTACCCGCAATGTTCCGACAGGAAGTGAGGAAATATCGGAAGCAACGAAATCGGGGAGAAGCTAACTTCCTGACTTCCTGGCCTCTCTGCTCCCCAAGTACTCCGACGCGGCCTCCAGGTCGGCGGGCACAGTCACCTTTATGTTCCGGAAGGATCCCGGAAATAGTTTGACGCCGTGTCCCAGGCGTTCTACCAGGGCGGCGTCATCCGTGGCATCCCCACCGGCCTGTCGATAAGCGTCCCAAAGTATAGCATAGCGAAACACCTGCGGCGTCTGGATGAGCCAGAGGCCGCTACGGTCAAGGGTTTCCACCACCGTGCCGCCCGCATCCGTCCGCTTAACGGTGTCATGCAGGGGGAGGCCGGGCGCCGCGGCCCCGGTCTCGCGGGCGGCGGCCAGCCCGCAGGCGAGGAGTTCCGGCTCAATGCATGGCCGCGCCCCGTCGTGGACCGCCACCCAGTCGCATTTCCCCAAACGCCAAAGGGCCTCCCGGACCGAGTCTTGCCGCCGCGGGCCGCCCCGGCACACCTGGCTAACCTTGCGCCACCCTTCTTGTCGCGCCAGTTCCCGGGCCTGCTGGATGGTTGACCGGTGAACCGCGACCACGATCTCGTCGACGGCTGAGGACGCCTCGAATGCGGCCACCGTCCAGGCCAGCAACGGCCGCCCCAGGAGCGGCGCAAACATCTTGTCCACTCCCTCCATCCGCTGGCTCGCCCCCGCCGCCACGATAATCGCCCCCACTCGAGGCATCAATCCACCCATCATGCTGGCCGATTGCCACGAAAGGGTGGAGCAGGCGCCCCCGCCTGCTGATGCTGGGCCCGCCTTTGCTTCCCCTTGGGGGCGGTCACCCACATCGACCATTGTGGCGGATTGTCGCCCCGCCGTTCGGTCATGGCGGACCTACCGGGAGACAGGCTCTTGCTTAGCGGGAGAATCAGCTCGCCCGATTCAGCCCTTCGCCGCCCTCGGCTCGGGGTTGGGCGAATATCATCCTTCCAGCGACCGTCTGCAGGACGCGGGTCACCACCACGGAGAGCTGATGGCCTATGTAACGCCGCCCGTTCTCCACCACGACCATGGTACCGTCGTCCAGGAACGCCACCCCTTGCCCGACTTCTTTTCCCTCCTGAATGACGCGCACGTGCATCTCTTCCCCAGGGAGGACGATCGACTTCACCGCGTTGGCCAGCTCGTTAATGTTCAGGGCCCGAACCCCCTGTAGTTCGGCGACGCGGTTCAGGTTGAAGTCGTTGGTGATAATGGGCGCTCGGAGCATCTTCGCCAGCTTCACCAGCTTCACGTCGACTTCGGCGACGTCCTGGAAGTCGACCTCCGAAACCTGCACCGGAACGTAGGCGTCCTTCTGCAGTTTGTTCAGCATCTCCAACCCCCGCCGGCCGCGGTTGCGACGGAGCATCTCCGGCGAGTCGGCGATGTGGCGCAGTTCGTCCAGGACGAAGCGGGGAATGACCAGGGTGCCCTGCAGGAACCCGGTTTGGCTGATGTCGGCGATACGCCCGTCGATGATAGTGCTGGTGTCTACGATAAGCTGGCCAGTGGTGTTGCCGGCATAGGACGCGCCTTCCCTCATGCCCAAGGGCAGGAAACTGCCCACGGCTTGCATCATCTCCTGCTGCCGCATGACCATAACGGAGATCCCGGCGTAGCCGCAGAAGACGGCAACGCCCAGAGGCAGCCAGTTACCCAGCTCTCCCGGCAGCATGGAAAGAGGGAAGGCGAGCAGGACCGACATGACTAACCCTATCGCAAGCCCCATGGTGCCGGCTACCAGCACATTGGCAGGTAAGCGGCGAAGCTCTTCCCTTACCCAGAGGAAAGGACGCAGAGTGAGGTAGGGGGTGAGCAGCAACCCCAGCGCGGCGCCTGCGAAAGCGAGGGAGAAAACGGTGGTAGTAGCCGAGGGCGCCCGTTCCGGCAACGTCCCCGCGACGAAATCGCCCAACCGGTACCCCACCACCGCGAGGACCACCATGCCTACTAAGCGAAAGATAAAATCAGCGGACACACCTAACAGCTAACACCGCATTCTATAAGTTGTCAAGGTAAACGGAGTCTCCTACCATAGCGGTACATGCTGCCTTCTGACCCTGAGTCCCTCCTCCGCACCCTGGCCCTGTGCCCCGCTGCATCGTTCCACGAGGACCGCGTTGCCGCGGTAATCACCAGCTTTCTGGACGAGCGCAGACTCCCGTACGTCGTGGACGAGTACGGGAATATCATCGCCCGCTACCACCATGGGATTGCCCCGCCCCTCGCCACCGTGGCCCACATGGACCATCCGGCCTTCGAGATCACAGAGGCAGGGGACAGGACTGCAGTCGCCCGCTTACTGGGGGGCGTCGCACTGGAGTATTTTCAACCAAGAACACCGGTCCGGATCATCTCGGGAGAAGGAGGGCAGCCGATTCCGGGCCGGATTACTGCGGCTCGCCGGTCTTCTGAGCGCGGCTCCCTCCTCCTCGACCTGGAAGTGGATGGCCCCGTGAACCTCGGGGACTGGGGCGTCTGGGAGATGGAGGACTTCCGGGAGGAAGGCGACTATCTTCACCTGCGGGCCGCCGATGACCTGGCTGGGTGTACCGTGGCCCTCACTACCTTGGCGGCGTTGCAGGCGGAGGGGGCGACCGCGCACCTCTACGCGGTCTTCACCCGTGCCGAGGAGGTCGGGCTGATCGGGGCAACACTGGTCGCTCAGAACGGCGCTCTCCCGCGCGATGCCGTCGTCATCAGCCTCGAATCAAGCAAGGTCCTTCCTGGCGTCAGCCAGGGCGTCGGGCCCATCATCCGGGTGGGGGACGCCCGGAGCACCTTCGATGCGTCAGCAGAGGCGCTGCTCCACGCTGGTGCCGAGCACCTGAGGACTGGAGACCTGGGGTTCAAGGTGCAGCGCCACCTCATGAGCGGCGGCACCTGCGAGGCAACGGCTTTCGCGTCTTTTGGCTACGCTGTCACGGGTATCGCCTTACCCCTGGGCAACTACCACAACATGGCCGAGGAGGGCCGGCTCGAGGCCGAGTACATCCATCGCGCCGACCTGCCCGGCGCGGTCGCCCTCCTGCACGCAACCGTCATCGCTGCCCCCGCTGCCGATCGGGCCCCCGCAAGGCAACGGTTGGAGAACCTGGCCCGCGAGCACGGGGAGCGTCTCAGGGCTTCCGCCGGCGGTTTGGCGTGATTCGTGACACGTAATGCGCGACCTCCCCTCACGTATTACCCATCACGAATCACGTATCTTCATTGAACGCGGGCATTACCTCCTCAGCCCAAAGGCGCATCGCCTGCTTCACTGCCGCAAAGGGCAGCCCTCCGTAGTTGAAGGTCGTACTGCATACGTCAAAGTCGAAGTTCGCCATCGTTCGCCGGATTCCCTGGACACACTCCTCCGGCGTCCCGTAGACGTTCCTTCCCTGGGCCAGCATCGTGTCCCAGTCGTAGCCCTGGGGCCCCACGGCGCCGGGGCGGGCGACGCGTCCAATCCCGGAGACGTAGTCGTATCGGCTAATCGCCTCTTGAGCCGCCGCACGGGCTCGCTCCCCGTCGTTGTCCACCCAGACCCGCAGGTGGAGCTTGCAGTGGCGCTTTTTCGGGTCGTGTCCGCCCGCCGCGAGTCCTTCGCGCCAGGCGTCCGTGGCCTTTCGCACCACCTCTGGGGGGAAGGGGTGTGAGACCGTCATGATGTCGTAGCCCTGCTCCCCGGCCCACCGCAGGGACTCGGCCGATGCCGCGACCCAGATGCGTGGATGCGGCCGCTGCACCGGCGTCGGGTAGACGCTGATCTCGGGGAAGCTCCAGTACTTCCCTTCATAGCCAGCCTTCCCCTGGGTCCAGAGCCTGGTGATGATCTCAATGGCTTCGTCGAAGCGCGGGTGGCGCTCCTCTCTCGGCACCCCGTAGGCCTCATAATCCAGTGGCGTGTTCCCAAAGCCGATGCCGAACTCCAGCCGGCCGCCCGAGGCGACGTCCACCATCGCGTAGTCCTCCGCCAGCTGGACCGGGTGGTGCAGGGGAAGGATGGAGATCGCGGACCCGAGACGGATACGGGCCGTCCTCGCCGCGGCCGCCGCCATCATCACCGCCGGGTTGGGCACCGGCCCTCCGTACTGGAGAAAGTGGTGCTCCGTGAACCAGAAGCACTCCCACCCCAGCTCCTCGGCCAGCGCCACCTGCTCCAGGATATTCTGGTAGTACTGGTCGAAGGGTGGGTCCCGATCGGGAAAGTAAGTGGGGAGGAGGTGCATGTGCCAGCGCATGGCGTCCCAGTATAGCCCACCGTCCAATGTCCAAAGTCCAAGGCGCAACCCCTCCCGACACCGGCGCGGGGCTACCGCTGCCCCGGTGGGTCCAACATGCCATCACCGGTCGGGAACCCGGCCGTCTCGGGATCGGTGTGACCGGCGCAAATTCGCCTCCACCATTACCGGGGTCACCAGGAGGAGGTCCAGTTCCCTGGGGATCCACGGTGATTCGCACCTGTGGGGCTATGGCGCACCGAAGGCTCGAACGCAGGCCAGATCCATCGACGGCCTCCTGCCGGTCCGCACCAGCGGCGTGCCACCCTCTCAGCCCTGCATTCTGACGGCTTTCCACAGATTGACAATGGCGTCAATGACCTCAGCCGCGGGTACTTCGACCACGGCGAGATTGGCTTGAGGGTTTGCGCCTCGAGCGGGCACGATAGCGCTATCCGGCGGGAAGGGGGCAGCGGCGGGATCAGCTGGCCGGAACCCATCTTTTGGGAGAAGGGACTGCTGTTGTGTGGAAAGCAGGAACTCCCGAAAGAGTCTGGCTGCCTGCACCCCCTCGCTGTTGACCCATGGGGCTCCATCAAGAATGGCAAAAGGATGGGTATTCATGACACTGCCATCTTGTGGATATACCGCTACGATAGGCTCTGGGAGCACCACACCATAGGTCTGGTTCAGTTCAATGACTTCGTGCTCATTGGTGCTTGCGGCGTCCAGGAATTCGGTTCCTCGTAGCCGCATCTGAGCGAGGACATCCTCACTTCTCTCCAAGACAACGGTCACGGCTTTGTTGAAGGCAGCCATTGCCCGCCCACAACCGTTGTCCAAGCGCACCTCGTCCAGCGCCAGAGGAGCAGTCTTTTCGAGGCCACCCATACAGTTGAACACCTGGGCAAATGTGCCTGAGTTTGACCTGCCTGGATAGCCGTGACCGAACTTAAACGCGCCCCACTCGGGGTGCCCCACCATCCCCCATCCATCTGGGCTGGATGCTAGCTTGCGAATGCCCTCCCACGTGCATTCGGGGCCTGTTGCGGGCCAGCAGCCCAGCGCCGCTGCTCGTGATCGCCACATGGCGATGACGAAGGGGGTCTGCGCCACGCCTGGCGCCTCTCCTGTGGTGATGGGCACAGGCCCCTCCCACCGTGCTTTCAGCTCCACAATCCACGACTGTTCCGCTGGCGAGGCTATCGTCGGCCGGATTCTTGGGTTCCTGCCGGTTTGGTTATGCAGAATGTCCCTGATCATCGATCCCGACCGGTAATCATCGAATCTGCCGGGATCAATTTCTTCTTTAAGGACGTAGACCTCGATTGGCCGGTGCCGCAGTTGGAAGCTGCGGCGGAGTTGGAATCGTTCATCGGTCTTGGAAGCCTCATTGAAGGCCTGAACAGCCTGGGCGATGAACTCTTTCTTCGCGCTGGAG
>CAZPYZ010000054.1:0-12782 GCA_964590215.1 uncultured Dehalococcoidia bacterium
ACGAAAGGACCGGTTCCATGTCCGGTTCCATCGTCCCCGTAGAGCTGACGGTTTTCGAAGACCGGTCGTTCACCTTCGTCACGAAGACACCACCAGCCACGGACCTCCTGAAAAAGGCCGCGGGGCTCGAGAAGGGGAGCGCGAACCCCAAACTGAGCAAGGTCGGGGTCGTGAGCCGCGAAAAGCTCCGAGAAGTGGCCGAACTGAAGATGAAGGATCTGAATGCAAATGATGTCGATGCCGCGATGAGAATCGTCGAGGGAACGGCCCGGAGCATGGGTATTCGGGTGGAGTAGCAACAAGCAATGCCTCAGCATGGAAAACGGTATCAACAGACCGTAAAGTTGGTAGAGCGAGATAAGCTCTACCAGCCACCGGAAGCTGTCGAGCTTGCGAAAAAGACCGCGAGCACGAAGTTTGACGAAACGGTTGAGCTTCACCTGAGGATGGGGCTTGATCCTCGCCATGCCGACCAGCAGGTCCGAGGCGTCGCCCTTCTGCCCTACGGCCTGGGCAAACAGGTGCGGGTCCTGGTATTCGCCCAGGGCGAAGCGGTCCGTATCGCGGAGCAGGCCGGGGCGGACGAGGTGGGTGGCGACGAACTCGTGAAGAAGATCGAAGATGGCTGGCTGGAATTTGACGTAGCCATCGCCACCCCGGAGATGATGGGCCGCATCAGCCGGCTCGGCCGTATCCTCGGCCGGCGGGGCCTGATGCCTAACCCTCGTTCCGGCACGGTCGTCCCGATGACGGACTTGCCCAAGGCGGTCCAGGACGCCCGCAAAGGCAGGGTCGAGTACCGCCTCGACCGGACGGCCATCATCCATTGCCCCATCGGGAAGGCAAGCTTCCCCGAGGAGCACCTGACCGAGAACATGGCGACGCTGCTCGACGCGGTGGTCAAGGCCCGCCCAACCGGGGCGAAAGGTCAGTACATCCGCAGCATCACCCTGGCCACCACTATGGGCCCCGGAATCAAGCTCGACGTCACACCGGCGCTGGCCATGGCCAGCGGCAGGGGTTGATTTAGCCATGCGCGTCGGCTGTCCCCGTTGAAGCGGGGGGAGACGAGGGCCAAGAGCTAACGGCTAGAGGGGAGAGGAGGGCTAACAGCTAATCGTCAACCGCTAACAGCTAAATACGTGCCCTAGACCGCAGGCGCCTTCGGGCTCAATGGGCAACCACCTGCCGAGGCGAATGAACAGCATCAGGCTGGCTCAGGTGCTCTTGCGGTCGTGGCAAGAGCATTTTTTGTTGCCCAATATGGGCGGGGAGGGGCTCAGGACTTTGGACTTGCGACTCAAGACTTCGTGAGGAGGCAGTTGTAGCAGCGATGCCAACGGCAAAGAAAATGGACAGGGTCGAGGAGATCCAGGACCTGCTGCGACGGGCCAGCGTGACCATCGCGACGGACTATCGCGGCCTCAACACTGCAGACCTCACGGCACTTCGACGCCGCCTGCGGGAGGCGCGGGTTGAGTTCCACGTGGTGAAGAACAGCCTTGCGACTCGAGCTGCCGAGCAAGCCGAACGGCGCTCCCTTCCCGAACTCCTTACCGGCCCAACGGCGTTGGCCTTGGGGTTTGGCGATGAAGTGGAAGCCGCCAGGAGCCTGACCGATTATATCCGTACCAGCCGGATAAGCCTGCCGATCAGGGGAGGAGTGCTCGGGGAACGGCTCCTGCAGGTCCAGGAGATCCAGAGCTTAGCGAGCCTTCCGCGTCGAGAGGTCTTGCTGGCCCAGTTCATGGGGGGGTTGAACGCTCCCGTGGCCGGGCTCGTGACGGTGTTGAACGCGCTCCTTGCCGGTCTCGTGCGCGTCCTGGACGCGAGGGCGAAGCAGATGGCAGAACAAACACCGGGGGCTGCTCTGGCCAGAGTAGCCCCCGCTGCCGAAATTGAGGCTCCCACCCCCGTCGAAGGTGCTCCGCCCCCGGAGGAAGCCGAGCTGGCAGCGACCGAGGCAGCCGCGGGAGGCCCGGCTCTGGCACAAGAGGAAACGCTTTCCGCCGGGGAACCAGGTCAGGAATCTCCGCCGGCATAGACTTCCATCCACGGAGCACCTTACAGTCAGTCACAAGGATGAACAAAAAAAGGAGGCGAGAACATGGCAACGCTCACGAAGGACGAGCTGATCGACGCCATTAAAGGCATGACGGTGCTCGACCTGGCAGACCTCGTCAAGGCTTTGGAGCAAGAATTCGGCGTTAGCGCCGCTGCGCCGGTGGCCGTGGCCACAGCGCCCGCGGGCGGTGCCGGCCCGGCTGCACCCCCGGAGCCGGTCGAAGAGCAGACGGAGTTCACCGTGGTCCTTTCAGTCATCGGCGCAAACAAGATCAACGTGATTAAGGCGGTGCGCGAGGTCACCTCCTTGGGGCTGAAGGAGGCGAAAGACCTGGTGGAGGCGGCGCCGACCAACGTGAAGGAAGCCGTCTCCAAAGACGAGGCGGCCGCCCTCAAGGCGAAGCTGGAGGAGGCCGGGGCCACCGTGGAGATCAAGTAAGGATTGTCGGTTAGCTGTCAGCCCTCCCTCACATAGGTTTGGCTCTCCCATCGTTTCAGGAGGACGCGGGGGAGCTAATAGCTAATCCCTAGCCAGGTGCGCCTGAAAGCCGGAGCTAGCGTAGTACGTGGTGCGTAGGGAGTAGGGAACGGCTCCCACCTACTCACCACCCCCTACGCACTACGCACAACGTGAACACAATTTGCGTTAACCCGCCGCTAGCTTCTAATAGCTAATCCCTAACGGCTAAGCGCTACCACTCGCCCGCTGGTGCCACAGGTCGCCTCCGCGCTCGACCTGCGCGAGCCACTCCTCCAGGGTCCCAGGCGGAGTCTGGGTCGACGCGATCCGGATGTTGCAGCCCACACGGGTAGGGAGGCTGCGGTCGCTTACAAGCCCCGCCAGCTCGCGATTGACGCGGGCCGCCACCAATCGAGCGCCATCGACTCCCGCGTCAGGGAGGATGGCTGCGAACTTGTCCCCCCCAAGGCGCGCCACGATGTCCGACTCCCTGGTCGAGGATCGGAGCGCGTCGGCCACGGCCCGCAAGACCTCGTCGCCGACCGCGTACCCCTCTGCCTCATTGATAGCTGCGAGATCGTTCACATCGACGAGCAGTATCGCCAGTTGGTAGCCGCGCCGCCGGGTAATCGCCGCCTCTCGCTTATAGGACTCGTCGACGGTGGGGCGGATAGAGAGGCCGGTCAGGGCATCGGGGCCACCTCGCACCAGACGCCGGTCCGTCTGCCTTAAGCGGTGGGTCAGCGTTCGGAGCAGTCGCAGATTGAACGCGGGGCTCCGCTCTATCACCCCCAGAAGATCGCGGCGACGAATAGCGAGACAGCGGGCCTGGGTCACCGCACGAACAGTGCCGGAATGGGGCAGATCATCCAGGGTTGAGAGCTCGCCGAAGATGTCCCCCGGTCCTAACTCTTCCAGGAGCACCTCGTTGCCCTGGGCCTCCGGGGACCGGCCCACCACCCGAACACGGCCGGCCACGATGACGAAAAGATTGCCCCCGCCGACTCCCTGCTCGACGATCGTGGAGCCGGAACGAAACAAGCGGTAACGCGCCCGCCGTGCCAGCAGGTGGATGTCGCTCTCGTTCACGACACCGAACAGGTGTGTCGATCTCAGAATGGCGGCCTTGCGCGCCGATGTCGAGTCTAGCTGTTCCTTGGCATCCTCTGACATGTCCGATGCCCGCCGGCGGTCCCGGCGGTAGTTCCGCGTCAGCCATGCCTTCAGGCGCGCATGCAGCATCGGAGCACCGAAGGGAATCGCAAGACAATCGGTGATGCCCGCAGCGTGAGCTCGCCGGATCGTCTCGTCGTCCAGAGAAGGCGAGAGCAGAACAAGGGCCATACCAAGCGACTCGAAATCTGCGCTGAGGGAGGCAGCCAAGGAATAGGCCTCTGGCCCCAGAAACCCACCATCGAGGATGACCGCATCTGGACGGGACCGGCGGACCCGCGCCACGGCCTTCTCGGCGTCTGACGCGACGAAAGTGTTCATGCCCTCATGCTGAAGAATCTCAGTGATGGGACCCGTATGGGCTCTGTTGCCGCTGACTATGAGGATCGTCGCCCGCGAAACCGGATGCCGAGCGAGCGCCGAGGGCGCGGTAACAATGGCCCGCTTTCCCCTCTGCTCCGGCAGCTGGACCTCCAGTCCCTCGGCCGCAGCAAATACCTCCAAGCTGGAGCGGCGGGTCAGGACTCGGGTCTGGGTCGCAGCCTCCAGGCGCGCGACTGACGCATCGTCATGCATCGGGTCATGGTGAAACAGCGCCAGCCGTCGGGCGCCGGCCTCCATCGCGACGTCGGCCGCATAGGTCGCCGTGCTGTGCCCCCAACCGAGCTTGGACGGGTATTCATCCTCGTCGTATTGGGAGTCGTGAATGACCAGGTCTGCGCCCTCAAGAAAGGAGATATGGCGCCGGTCGCCTGCATGGGTAGGGTGGGTCAGGCTACCGGGGGGTACGGTGAATGGCTCGTGGTCCGTCGCGTAGATCACCGTGACGCCGCCCGAGGTGATGCGATAGCCGATGGTGGGACAGGTATGGTTCAGGTACTGGGTCTCCACTGTTACGTTCCCGATCTGGAACACCCCTTCTTCCACGTTCAAAAGATGGAGGTGGCTGCGGAGGTCATCGAGCTTCACAGGGAAGTAGGTGTACTGCATCTGGCCGGCCAGGGACTGCCCCAGGTCCAGGGCAAAGCCGGTCGGCGCATACACCGTGATCTCGGATTCTGGAACGAAAGCGGGGGTGAAGAAGGGGAAGCCTTGAATGTGGTCCCAGTGGGTGTGGGTCACCAGCAGGTGAATCCGAAGGGGCCGTTCCTGTAACAGCCTGAGACCCAGTTCCCGTGCGCCAGTGCCGCAATCGAGGACAATCACCGTGCCGTCATCGGTACGGAGTTCCACGCATGAAGTGTTCCCACCGTACCGGGTCGTGCTGCTGCCTGGCGCGGGGATGGAGCCGCGCGTGCCCCAGAAGCGGACTAGCATGTCATTGAGAGGATAAACCCCTGATGCTCCGAAGCGTCACACCGCGGCAAACGGGCAACGCATTCCGAGGCGCGGCGGCTACTGTTCGACGGGTGGCTGCTGGGCTTCAGAAGCAGCAGCAGGGGCTTCTCGTGGCGTAGCAACGCGACGGCGGGGCGCGGCCCGTCGGGGCGCAGCGGGGGCTGCTTCGCCTTGGACTACCGGCTGTGGGGCACGGGGCTCGGCCGCCGTTGATCGGGCCACGGGCCTTGTGGCCACCACCGCAGCCTTTCGGCGCTCTTCGAGTCTCTTACGCCTGTGCCGGTGTTTCTGATCGGCAACCCGTTTTCGCTTGTTCATGCTTTCTCCCCTCTCTCGGGAGAGGGCTTTACCAAACTTCTCCCCTCTCCCTTCGGGAGAGGACTAGGGTGAGGGCTCAGTGGTGGAGGGGGCAGGATTCGAACCTGCGTAACGCGTCAGCGTGACAGATTTACAGTCTGTTGCCATTAACCGCTCGGCCACCCCTCCGCAGGCATGAATTGTAGCAGATTCACCTGGAGCCCGAGAGGGGATTCGAACCCCTAGCCTAGCGATTACAAATCGCTTGCGCTGCCATTGCGCCACTCGGGCCTGCCCTTTTTGAGTATAGCCCGCCCGTAGTACAATCCCTCAATACCCACCTGCTTGGAGGCATCCATGGCGCACCGATGGTTGTTGGCGACGGTTATTTTGGCAATTCTTGCGGCGGCCTGCGGCCCCTCCGCAGGTCCTGCGGCTTCCACCCCTGCCGGAGACGGCCAGCCCAAGTCCGGCGGTATTCTGACCTATCGGGTTGAACCGGACCCCTTCAACTGGGACGTGACCTTCAGCAAGAGCACCCCCAACGACGATGCCGCGTCCCTCACCATGGACAGCCTGCTCGGGTTCAAGATCGGGCCCGGCATCGCCTACACCGAGCTCATCCTGCGCCCTGAGCTGGCGGAGAAGTGGGAGGTTTCGGCAGACGCCAAGACCTTCACCTTTAAGCTGCGACAGGGCGCCAAGTTCCAGAACACTCCCCCCGTCAACGGGCGAGAGGTGACCTCGGCCGACGTGAAGTTCTCAGCCGAGTACCGCCTCCGCGCCGGAGAGTTCAAAGACAAGAAACTCCCCAAGGCCGAGGTGGACTACATCTACGAGGGGCTGGATCGAGTGGAAACCCCGGACAAGTACACCGCCGTCTTCCACTTCACCAAGCCCTTTGTCCCCTTTGTCAACTACGCTGCGTCGGACTGGAACCCCATCTTCGCGCGAGAAATCTATGACCAGGACGGCCACTTCCAGGACAAACTCATCGGCGCCGGTCCCTTCATGATCGACCTCGCCGCTTCGCAGAAGGGGACCCGCTGGGTGTTCAAGAAGAATCCCACGTACTGGGACACCGGGAAGCCTTATGTGGACGAAATCCGGTGGCTGGTGGTTCCCCTGACCACGGCCATGGCCGCTTTCCAGACCAAGCAGCTGGACATCACGCCAGGACTGGACTACCGCGATGCCCAGGATGCCATCAAGAACAACCCTAACGCTGTGCAGCACAAGACCATGGAGCCCCGGGCCAACCAGCTCTACCTCTCTCAGAACCCTCAGCGCAACAGCCCCGTGCGGAAGCAGGAAGTGCGGCGGGCCATCAGCTTCGCCACCGACCGGGACGAGCTGAACAAAATCCTCACGGGTGGGGAGGGCCAGTGGGGGCTTCCCGGCGCTATGCACGGGCTCTTCACCGAAGCTGAAGCCAAGCAGATCTACCGGTACGACCTGGAGGAGGCCAAGCGCTTGATGGCCCAGGCAGGCTACCCCAACGGGGTGACCTTGGAGTGGCCCTGGCCTAACGATGCCGAGCGCGCCGATATCAGCATGGCCGAGCTGCTGCAGTCCCAATGGAAGAAGGCCGGTATCAACGTCGAACTCAAGTTCCTCGACAAAACGGACCAGCGAGCGCTGCGGCGCCGGGCCGAGTTCGACATCGACATCGGCCTCGGCCTCGGCGGGCTCCACGACGATCCTGACTCCCTCCAGTTCGGGCGCTACCACAGCAGCTCCCCCAACAACAACGGCCACGTGCGGGACCCCGAGCTGGACAAGCTGCTGGAGGCGAGCCGCCAGGAAACCAATCCCGAGAAGCGTCGCGAGCTCATGCGCAACACCACCAAGTACATCGCCGAGAAGGCATGGACGGTCGAGCTGCTCTACCGGCCCAACTGGTACTTCTGGCAGCCCTACGTCAAGGGCTACAGCCCGAACTTCGGCTCGCAGGCGGATTACTGGCAGGTCTGGCTGGATAAGTAGGAGTTTGTGACCCGCCATGAGCGAACGCGGACCTGCCCCGGCCAGCTCCAGAGAGACGTTCGAGTACCTAACGCGATGCGCCTGGGAGATGCGTACGGTGACGTATGGCGAACTCGCGAGGGAGACCGGATTAGCAGCTCCCGGTATGGGTCGGCCCCTGGGATATATACGCGACAGTGTCTGCCGGAAGTGAGGCATGCCCTGGTTGAATGCGCTGGCAGTAAACACAGATACAAGAAGGCCAGGTGACAGCTTCCTGCCGCCTGGGGTGGCAGTAGGGGCCGATGAGGAGCGGATGTGGCGGGGTATGGTTCTGCAGGTTTACGCGTACGATTGGACCAACGTCGACTTTGACGACGAGTAGGGGGAAGCCATGAGCAAGGTAACCTGGCCCGCAATGGTTTTCGTTCTCGCAGCCCTCGCCTGCGGAGCGCCGCAACAGGCGCCGGCCACCGGCGTCGGGAGCGAGACGCCCCGCTACGGCGGGTCCCTGAACGCGACCATCTCCAGCGACCCGGCGGACTGGGACCTCACCTACGGGGGCCGTTCTCGACCCAACGCGGAGGGCTTGGCCCTTGCCTACAACAGCCTGATTGGGTTTAAAGCCGGACCCGACGTCGCAGTCACCGATCTCATTTTGAGACCAGAACTGGCCGAGCGTTGGGAAGTCTCTCCCGATGCGCGCACCTTCACCTTCCACCTGCGCAAAGGCGTGAAGTTTGCGAACATGGCCCCGGTGCACGGGCGGGAGCTGACCTCCGCCGACGTAAAGTGGACCTTCGAGTACGTCTCACGCACGGGCTGGGCCAAAGACAAGAAGCTGCCGACGGGCCAGTTCAGTTGGATGTTCGAAGGCCTCGACCGTATCGATACACCCGATCCGTATGCCGCGATCGTTCGCTTCGCGGAGCCCTTCGCCCCCTTCCTCTCTTACGCAGCCTCCGACTACAACCCCGTTATGCCCAGGGAGATCTACGAACAGGATGGCCACCTCAAGGACCGGCTGGTAGGGACGGGGGCGTTCCAACTGGACATGGCGAGCACGCAGAAGGGGTCACGCTGGGTGTTCAAGAAGAACCCAACCTACTGGGAGGAGGGCCGCCCCTACATCGACGAGGTCCGAGCCCTGGTGCTGCCCGAGGACGCCACGGTCATGGCCGCCTACCAGACCAAGCAGGTGGACGTGTTGGCCGCCAACATCGGCGCCCAGCAGGCTGACGAGATCAGGAAGGCGGTGCCCAACACCGCAGGCGTCGAGTACCTCAGGCCGAGTCCTATGCACCTCTACATGAACACGCGCAAGAAGCCGTTGGGCGATGCCCGCATCAGGAAAGCCATCGCGCTGGCCGTCGATCCCGACGAGTTCAACAAGGTCCTCTTCAACGGAAAGGGCGGTGTGGCGCTGGCCGGTGCCTTCCAGGACACCTACAGCCAGGAAGAGATCCGCAAGATCCTGCGCAAGGACCTCGACGAGGCGCGCCGCCTGGTACGGGAGGCCGGCTTCCCCAACGGCGTGGACATCGAGTTCATCTACCCCGGCAAGGCCTATGGTGACGCCTACATCACCTCCATGGAGCTGCTCCAATCCCAGCTGCGTAAAGCCGGCGTCAACCTGGTGCTCAGGTCCCAGGAGAAGCAGGTCGAGTCAGACAACAAGAAGACCGGCAACTTCGCGATGACCCACACCAACAAGGCAGTGGAGGGAGACGTCGATTCCTACCTCTCCATCTTCCTCCCCGATTCGCGCTCCAACTACGGGGGCATCAATGACCCCAGGCTGACCGAGATGGTCATAGCCCAACGGCGTGAGGGCGACACCACAAAGCGGCGAGAGCTGGTGCGCATGGCGGTCCGGTACATCTACGACAACGCCTACGCCCTGGCGCTCTACTACGGGATCAGTTTCGAGTTCTGGCACCCTTACCTGAAGCACTACATGCCGCAGACGGAAAACACCGGCTGGCCGGTGACCCACAGCTGGCTGGATAAGTAGGGATTAGCTATTAGCGGTTAGCGGACGAGGGCGGACTAACAGGTGTCAGTGGGGGCACGAGACGGACAATCTGGCTGCCCGTGACCCACAGCTGGCCGGATAGTTGTCGCCACCGGCCTCGGGAAGTAATATGGCGGGGCTCATGTCCCGCCATTTCTTCATCGGGAGGGGAGCCATGACTTTGCTCATCAACAACGACGACGTCAAACAGGTCCTCACCATGCCTATGACGATGGCAGCGTTGGAGGAGGCGTACGCGGACCTCACCCAGGGCGAGGCGGTTTGCCGCCCCCGCATCGACATCCGGATCCCAACCAGCGATCCGGGCAAGACCTATCAGTGGGGCACCATGGAAGGCGGATCCACGCGCGGCTACTTCGCGATACGGGTGAAGTCCGATATCGTCTACGAGCAGGAATACGAAGGCACCCGCACCCAGGAGAAATATTGCGTGCGGCCAGGCCTCTTCTGCGGGCTGGTTTGGCTCTTCAGCGTCGAGAACGGGGAGCCCCTGGCCATCATCAACGAGGGATATCTCCAGCACATGAGGGTGGGGGCGGATTCGGGGATCGGTGCCAAGTACATGGCCCGGTCTGACGCGTCGGTGCTGGGAATGATCGGTTCCGGAGGGATGGCCCGCAGCCATATCGACGCGTTCCTCCAGGCGAGGCCCATCCAACGGGTCCAGGTCTATAGCCCGACCAAGGAACACCGCGAGGCCTATGCCGACGAGGTGAAGGAGCGCTACGGCATCCAGGCGGTGCCGGTGGACAGTCCGGAGAAGGCCCACGCGGGGGCGGACATCGTGGCCGGGTGCACCGACGCGGTCCTGCCCGTGGTCTTCGGTACCATGTTAGAGCCGGGGACCCACGTCACCTGCGTGGGTGGGCGGCTGGACGGGGAGGGCTACCAGCGCATCGATCGCTCCCTGCGCTTGGGGAGCGCGCCAGGCCCGCTGGGCGTTCCCGAGATGGCCGTGCACGACGAGAACCTCACCTACGCGGCCCGATCTGATGGCGGTCAGGCGGCTGGCGCTGCCGCCGGACGGAGCAGAACCCGGGGCCACGGCGTCATCGCCGAGGACCGGGCCGTCTTCCTGAAAGAGGTCCTGTCCGGGGCAAAACCCGGCCGCACCTCGGACCAGCAGATCACCTACTCGGAGCGGGGGAACATCCAGGGCGCTCAGTTCTTCGCGGTGGCGGGGCGAGTGTACGAGGAGTGCAAGGTGCGAGGCCTCGGGCACGAGCTGCCAACGGAGTGGTTCCTGCAAGATATTAGGGATTAACGCCGCCGCATCGCCGGGCGTGCACGAGGGGTCAGCCCTTGGCATGGGGCGGCCCCGGGTGGCACGCTATGTCGTGAACGCCGTCGCCGCCGTCTTCCACTCGTAGTTCCGGTCCCGGTACGCCTCGTCTGGCATCAGTGAGGTGAGCCCGCGTTTCGCCAGCTCTCGTTCGAAGGTTTCCCGCACTATGGGGTCCTCGTCCGGGTACTCTATCTGGTCCCCAGCCCGGTCCAAGATCTGCTCACCCGAGACCGCCATGCCGTCAAAATGGTCCCCACCCACCGGCATACCCGTCGGGGGGTGGATGGCCAGATAGCGCGCCGGGGCCGCCCCCACGTTGAAATGCTGGTGGAACCAGCGGTTGGGCGGCACGAACACGCTACCCTCGTGCCACGGCACTACTACCTTCTCTTCCCCCTCTTTCCACAAGATGGAAAAGCCTTCACCGCCAGGGATGATGATCACCACGCCGGGCCCGTGGCGATGGGCCTTCTTGTAGGTCCGTGAAGGAAAGACGGACATGTGGCTGGGATGGGAGTGGCTGGCGTGGAGGGACCTGGGGAAGACGATGAAGACGACGCTGCCCCCGGCGCCACGCTCGCGGTAGGCCTCCAACTTGTCCCAGGCCAGGAGGTCGGGGAAGAAGTTTCCCGTCCAGACCCGCCTCTGACGCCCTCCCAGCCGGCTTCCATCGATCACCTTCGCCTCGGAGTAGAAGTCGCCCTCTTCTCCATACAGCAGGTCCATATTGACGTAGGGGTTGTTGAGGTAGAAGGCCGGGTCGGCGACGGCCGCCATCGCGGTCGGTAGGCCATTGGCATGGAGCAGCCGGACCGCCTCGCTGCCGCTGGTGTTGCTCAGTTGGTAGGTGGTGTTCGCCGGCAGCAGGAACATGCTGCGCTTCCCCCACTCAAAGCTCTTCTTCGGGCCATCACCCGCCCAAATGGTGGTGATCCCGCGTCCCTGGGCCACGTACACCTGGTCGTCGATGGCCAGCTTGAAGGGAGGCAGCGTCTCCCCCGGCGGGATCTCCGTCACGTAGGCCCCCGCTATCCCTTCCTGGCCGGACAACTGGAGGAAGGCAGCGTTACAGCCCCGCTCTTTCCAGTACCCCAGCGCCAGCGTCCGCACGTCGTCCACGAAGTAGCTCCGGTAGATGGGGACACCAAGGGACTCTATCCAGCGCTCATAAGGATGCCGCCGGCTCCAGGCTATGGTCGACTGGGGGATCGCGGTAGTCATGTGGCGCCTCCCGGAGGATGATAGGCCTGCCAGTTGTCAGGCGCCCCATTGTCGTACAGTCATACACTGGACAGCAAGGAGACAAAAAGCGAACCTGGGAACTGGGAAGCTCGGAAGTTAGGAAAATGAGGAAGTTCGGAAGTTAGGGAGGTACAGCATGGACGCAGTGGGAGCCGTGCTCATACCTGTCGTTCTTTTCGAGATCGCGGTGGTCATCCTGATGGTGGTGGTGTACAAGACCATGGCCGCCGAGGAGAACGACGTAAGGGCCCGCGAGATGAGGGAAACCGAACATCATTAGGGTTTGACAACAGGCTAGACGAATACTACTATAACAGTAGTTACTCGTTATCACAGAGAAGGCTGAGGCAGACGAGCAAACCGCCGCTGCGTTCAGGCAGGAGTCTTTATGAAAGTCACCAACCTCAACCACGCCGTGCTCTGGGTTTCCGACCCGGACGCCTCGGCCGAGTTCTACAAGCGGACCTTCGGATTTCAAGAGGTCGATCGCCGGCCCGGTTTTGCGGTATTCATGCGGGCTTCCGGCTCGGCTAATCACCATGACCTCGCTGTTATGCGGGGGCGCAGCGGCCCGAGGCCCCAGGGGAGCGTGGGTCTCTACCACCTCGCCTGGGAGGTGGCCACCATCGAAGAGCTCGCGGAAGCCGCGACATCCTTGGCTGAGGCCGGGGCCCTCACCGGCATGAGCGACCACGGCGTTTCCAAGTCGCTCTACGGCGCCGACCCGGACGGCATCGAGTTCGAGATCATGTGGAGAGTCCCGCAAGAGGCCTGGGGCGACTACGAGCACCAGGCCACGACCATGCCCCTGGACCTGAAGCGAGAACTCGAGCGGTTCGGAGCGAGCGGGACGGCAGTGTCCCGCCCCTGACTTACCCAGAGGGCTCCCTGGGGCGCTGGGGTCCCGTGGGGTGACGCCCCTC
>CAZPYZ010000055.1:0-12774 GCA_964590215.1 uncultured Dehalococcoidia bacterium
CCCAACGCCTGCGGCCAGCACTGGATCGCCGACGTGGGGCTTCTGGGAGTCAGGGTAAAGAGGGACGGCCGGGTCATCGAGGCCGCCGACGTCTCCTTGGGCGGGCGATTGGGGCCCAGCGCCCAACTGGCGCGAGAGGCCGCCGGCAGCGTCCCCCTAGATGAGATCGCGGACGTGCTCGCGGGGCTTGTCGGCGCCGATGTGGCGCAGGCGCCCTCGCCTGCGGAAACCGCCGTGGCCATTCCCGTTTCGTAACCTGACCTTCATCAGCTCGTACGGGTCTGGCCACACCGCTGTAACTGGACGCTCCTAGGCTGTCCCAGTCAGCCCGGAACACGCGGACCCGTAACCCCAGCCGGCGAGCGACCTTATCAGCCAGCTCATCGGCACCACGAGCACCGCCATGCAGGACTACCGAGCCTCTTGGCGGCTTCTCGAGGGCCTTCGTGATCGCAGCCTCATCTGTCCACTCACGGGAGCCTGTCACCAAGCAGCCATTGTCCAGAGCGAGGGCATACAACAGTCGATCGTGGCTATCCGGGGGCAGCGGGTGATGCTGGACTCGGACCTTGCGGCGCTGTACGGGGTGGCGACGCGGGTGCTGGTGCAGGCGGTGCAGCGGAACCTTGAGCGATTCCCGGAGGACTTCATGTTCCGGCTGACCCGGGAGGAGTTCGAGGCTTTGAGATCACAAATTGTGATCTCAAACCCGGGTAGAGGCGGGCGCCGGGCGCTGCCGTACGCTTTCACCGAGCAAGGGGTGGCGATGCTGTCCAGCGTCCTGCGGAGTGAGCGGGCCATCCGGGTGAATATTGAGATCATGCGGGCCTTCGTGCGGCTCCGGGAGATGCTGGCGTCGCATGGGGAGCTGGCGCGGCGGCTGGATGAGCTGGAGCAGCGGTACGACGAACAGTTCAAGGCCGTCTTCGATGCGATCCGGCAATTGATGACGCCTTCAGCGCCTGCCCGAAGACGCCTGGGATTCCGGACGCCGACAGAGCGGTGAGGCCCACACAGTCACAGGCCTTCGTCAAGGTCGAGCAGGCCTACGGCGTCGGATGTCGTTGGAGTGAAGCCGGCGGTGACGACTTGCAGGCCGATGCGGTGTCCTGCGGCGAAGGTGGTCTCCCGGCGCCGAAGACTTCATCGAAGACGGTGGCGTTGGCGTCCAGGGTGGCGTTCAGGACGGTCTGGGCGGCGGCTGCACCACCCTGCCTATCTCGAGACGAAGGACAGGCTCCCCTATCTGTTGATGAACGCCTGCGCGGGCCGCCTGGCGGCGCCGTAACACAGAGTTTTCCTGCCCGTAACCTTCGCGAAAACCGTTCGAAACAAACCGTCTTTACCCTGGAGTCCGTGGCAACCCGAACGCTCATTGCCTCCTTCCTCCATTTCGATCTGAGTTTCATGCTGTGGGTCCTCCTTGGAGCTCTTGGGATCTACATCTCCGAGAGCCTGGGGCTGAACCCGTTCGAAAAAGGTCTGCTGGTGGCTGTGCCAGTGTTGACGGGATCGCTGCTGCGGATCCCGCTGGGCATGCTCGGCGACCGCATCGGGGGCCAGGGGATCGGCACCGTGATGCTGGCCTTCCTGTTTGTTCCGCTAACCCTGGGCTGGCTGATGGCGGACTCTCTTCCTATGCTCCTGGCAACCGGCCTGCTGCTAGGCACGGCAGGGGCCTCTTTCGCGGTAGCCCTGCCCCTGGCTAGCCGCTGGTATCCGGCGCGAAGGCAGGGGTTGGTCATGGGCATCGCGGCGGCGGGGAACAGCGGCACGGTCATCGCCAACCTGGCCGCGCCGCGCTTGGCAGAGGCGGTTGGTTGGCACAATGTGCTGGGGCTTGCGATGATTCCTCTGGCCGTGGTCTTGGTCGCGTTCTTCTTGCTGGCGAAGGACGCCCCGAGCCTCCTTAGGGAGGCCAGGGCAACACCGTCTCCCTTAACAGTGCTGTCCCACGGCGACCTCTGGTGGTTTTGCCTCTTCTACAGTGTCACCTTCGGGGGCTATGTCGGCCTCAGCAGTTTCCTGCCGCTGTTCCTGCGGGACCAGTACACCGTGGGCCCGACTGTCGCGGGCTCCCTTACTGCCCTCGGGGCCTTCGTGGGGAGCGGGATCAGGCCATTGGGCGGCTATCTCGCCGATCGCGTCGGGGGCACTCGCTCGCTTTCGTTCCTGCTGATCAGCATCGCACTGATCTATTGGCTCGCCTCCCAGCTCCCCTCACTGGAAGGTATGGCAATGCTGGCCGTCCTCGGCATGGGGTCCCTCGGGCTCGGCAACGGGGCAGTCTTTCAGTTGGTGCCGCAGCGATTCCGGGCCGAGATGGGGGCGGCCACAGGCATGATCGGAGCTCTCGGGGGTCTGGGTGGCTTTTTCCTCCCTATTCTCCTTGGCGCCGTCCGGCACGGCACCGGCTCCTTCGGCCCGGGTTTCGCCATCCTGGGGCTGGTGGCACTCACCGCCTTTATCATGCTGCGGGTCCTGGCCCTCCGCCGGGAGGGCTGGCGTTTCAGTTGGGCCCAGCGGCAGATAGCGCCTGCGCCGGTCCCCATCCAGGACCCGTAGAGGAGCGGGACGGGATTGGCAACGGGACGGTTGTGGATGCGGAGTGACGCGACGGGGACTGGAGCTAACGGAAACGGCCTGACCTGGGGCCCCTTCCGGCTCAACCCGGACAGCCATGAGGTATGGGCCCACGGGTCGCTGCTGGAGCTGACCTTTACTGAGTTCAGGCTCCTGGCCTTATTGTTGTGGGCCCAGGGGAGGGTGGTTACTCGCGAGGAAATCCTGCGGGAAGTCTGGGGCCCCGGTCAGACAGGTCGGGCGCTGGATGTGCACATACGCCGGCTTCGGGGGAAGCTGGAACGTGCGGGACCCGCGTCCCTGGTGACCATCAGGAAGGTCGGGTACCGGCTGACGGAGAGGTAGGCCAGCCTACTTGGGGAGCGCAGCCATCTTGCCTGCCCGTCCCTTGCATGATAGCCGGCGCGGGCCGCGGGCATCCTTTGGCTGCGCTCAAAACAAGCCTGTCTGCCCCGTCTCCTTTGCCCCGGGCAGCCCGGAAGGCTGCACTCCCAGGTTACGGCTCGTCCCCCTTACCCCCAAACTTTGCGGGCCACCTCGACCACCAGCTCCAGCTTGCGCCACTGCTCGTCTTCCGTGAGCAGGTTCCCCGCGAAGGTGGAGGCGAAGCCGCACTGCGGGCTCAGGGCCAGGTTCTCCAAGGGCACGTAGCGCGCCGCCTCCTCGATGCGCCGGCGCAGTTCGTCCTCGGACTCCAGCCTGGGGTCCTTGCTGCTCACTAACCCCAACACTACCATCTTTCCTCGGGGGACATACCGGAGCGGCTCGAAGGTCCCCGCCCGCTCGGTGTCATACTCCAGGAGGAAGCGGTCCACGGGGAGGCTGAAAAGCTTCTCCGCAATGGCGTCATAGCCACCCTGGGCATACCACTTGCTCTGGTTATTCCCGCGGCAGACGTGGAAGGCCAGGGTGTTGTCGTCCCGCTTCGCCCCTTTCAAGCAAGACGTGTCGGCAGTGATGGCCTCGTCGAACGCCCGATCAGGGTCTTCTCCCAGCCCTCGAAGGTGCTCTCGCCACTGGGGGTCCACGTAGTAGCTGTAGCGCGGCGCGTCCACCTGGATATACGGGGTATCTTCGGCCACCAGCGCCTCTATCTCCGATTTGACGATCACCGTCAACTCCTGGAGAAGCGCGGAGCGGGTTGGATAAACCTTGTCGGTAATCCCCGGCTGGAAGCTGATGGCCGGGAACTGGGTGGGGCTAGGGACGGTCACTTTGTACGAGCCGGGGGCATGCTGCCTGATGAAAGCAGCCTGCTCGCCGGTGAGGCGCCGGCGTGGACGGAGTTTGGCTGCCACCACCTGCCGGGTACCCTGCTCCTCAGGCTCGCCACCTGGGCCCTGCCAGATGCGAACGATCGCGGGCGAAGGGACATCGACGTAGCCTTCCACGGCTTCGATCATGTCATTCTGAAAGCCCGTGCGGCGGTACTCCCCGTCGCTGCAGACACTGATTCCAGTTTGCTTCTGGCGCTCTAGCGACTTGAGGATCTCCTGGTCCTCGATCTCCTTCAGGCGCTGCTGGGTGATCTCGCCACGTCGCAGCGCTGCCCGCGCCTCTTTGACCGGCCCGGGTCGCAACAGACTCCCGACCTGGTCTGCCCGATAGGGTGGTGCCATGGCTTACCTCCCCTGTGCTTGGCTTGTCGCCGGTACCTCAGCCTCAAGGATGGTACACCAATTGATAGAATGTTTGAACTGCGCAACCATTCCCGGCAGCAGTCAGCCTTGAGGATCCTGGCACTGTTCGAGGGCTAGGCCACCAATCCCCTGGAGCACACACGATGAGCAGGTTTGAGATTTCGGCGGAGGGCCGCGTCCACGAGGTCGAGGTCCGGGAGACAGCGGCGCGTTTGCGGGAGCGATTCACCGACGTCGATGCTCTGGCCACGGAGGCAAACCTCATGGTAGCCCGGACCTATGGCGCGCTCTCCGCCGTTGTGGCGGATCACTGGGCCGAGTTCGGCCTCACCGCCCGCCGCTACACGACCCTCCGCATGCTCTTCCTGGCGGAGGAGAACCGGCTAAGCATGAAGGAGATCGCCGTCGGCCTCAACGTTGGCACCACCAACGTCACCAAGCTCGTAAACGGGATGCAGCGCGACGGTTTGGTCAGACGGGTCACTGAGCCGGCGGACCGGCGAATCGTCTATACACAGCTCACTGAGCTGGGCCTGGAGCGGTACCTCGCCGTCTACCCGCTCACCCACCGAATGCTTCGGGAGGCATGGGGTGCCCTGGACTCGGAAGAGAAAGAGGTGCTGATCCACCTCCTCGCCAAGCTCCGAATGCGGATCTTGTCCCGCAGCATCGGACCCCGAACGCTGGGCACGGAGGGAGGAGGGACTACGGCCGATCCTGATCAGGTTTCTACCCCTGGAGCAGTGGCTAACCCCAGAGCTTCTTAGTCGCCAGCCGCGCCCCTTCCGCCAGCGCTTCGAACTTGGCCCACGCGATCTTGGGGTGGCCGACCCGGGTCCCCAGGCCGCAGTCCGTCCCGGCGATGACGTTTTCCCGGCCCACCAGGCCAGCGTACCTAACCAGCCGCTCGGCGATGAGTTCCGGATGTTCGATGAAGTCGCTGTAATGGCCCACCACCCCTGGAATCAGGACCTTGCCTTCAGGCAGCTTCACCCCTTCCCACACCCGCCACTCGTGCTGGTGGCAGGGGTTGGAGGCCTCGACGGAATATTGCTCGGCCTGGACTTTGAGGATCAGGTCCACGATGTCTCGCAGAGGAATGTCATACCTATGGGGGCCGTGATAGCTGCCCCAGCAAGTGTGGAACCGGATCCTGTCCATGGGCAGGCCCCGCAGTGCGTGATTGAGGGCATCCACCCGAAGCTCGGCGAACTTGCGGTACTCGGGGACATCCATCTCCGGGTGGATCTGCCAGGCATCCGGCAGGTCGGGGTCGTCTATCTGGAGTATCAGGCCGGCATCCACGATGGCTTTGTACTCCTCGTGCATCGCGTCCGCGATGGCGTAGAGGAACGCCTCGTCGCTGGGGTAAAAGTCGTTTCTGAGCCAGTGCTCGATGGTGCCGGGCGTATTTGCCGGGAGGAAGGCTTCCGCAGGCGAGGGCGCCTGCGCCACATTGGCGAGCGCAGCCTTCAGGTTGGCGATGTCCTCTTGGACCGCCACCTGCCCCTTGTAGGTGATGGGACCGACACAGAAGGCGGGCACCTGGCCGGCGCCGCCCTGGCGGGCGCCCGGCCCCCCGGTGCCGAAACTGGCTCCCCGTTCGAAATACTCGGGGAACTCCTGACGGTCCCGGCCGTAAATGAGCTGTGGCGGCGCATCGCCGGGCTTGACGGGGCGGTGCTCGATGCCACCGACGCGCTCTCGAACGTAGTTGGTGAAGTTCGTCTTGCCCAGCTCGCCATCGTTAACAATATCAACGCCAGATTGGACCTGCTTCTGAACGGTATCGGCCACTGCCTCCTTGAGGCGTTGGGCCAGGGCGGCTTCGTCGACGGGCTGGCCCTCGCTTCGTGCAGCGACCATCAGGCGTAGGTCCTCGGGTCGCGGCAGGCTGCCCGCGTGGGTAGTGAGGATCCTGTCTGTGCTTCTTTTCACTGGTGGACCTCCTGGCCCCCCCTCACGCGAGGGCCCCCGGCCGGCGCACACGCCCTTCGTCAAAGGCCCGGACCGAGGAGAAACCACCGGTAGGGTGTTCTACGGTCCTGGCGTGAAGCCAAGCGTCCATCGCTTCCTGCCACTGCCGACCTTTGGGCAGGACAGCCATGCAGGAGCGAACTCTGTAGAGTTCCGGCTCATCCACTCCGGGCGGCATGGTGCCCTGCTCGCCCAGTGCCCGAGCCGCGTTGATGAGCCGCCGGCGCACCCGGATAAGGGCAGCGTCCGCGGTGCCCAGGTGCTCCTTGGTGCGGTCCATGATGCGGCCCATGCTCTGGATGACAGCCGAGTCCTGCAAGCGGACGCTCCCTATTCCCGTGAAGTTCCTCGTCTTCTGAATAGTCCGGTCTTGCATGTAGTCGTTGTCCGGACTCACGGCCGGCCACCAGTGAGCGAAGAAGCGTCCCTTCTGCTCCGGCTTCATCGGGCCCACGCCAGCGATCAGCTCTCCGGTGGGTCTGAGGCCCAGCTGTACTGGCCGGCGGTCCCCGGCCAGCGGCATGCTGGGGTGCCAGCGGAGGCCCCAGTGTAGCGTGTGTTCGTCGTCGACGGGGAGGTAGATGGAAAGAGGGACCGTCCCATCCTCACCTCCGCCGGGAAACATCCCGTAGATAGGGAAAAGGAATTGGGTAGTCCGCCAGTAGTAGCTGTCCGCGTCCTCCTCGCGACGGGCCCCATAGAGGACGCCGTAGTCCGTCTCGAGGATCTCTAGTCGGGCCGCCTTGTCGGGCACATACAACCCGTAGCTCCCCGGATCAGCCGTGTTCAAGCGCGAATGAAGGAAGTAGACGTGAGTGGTATCCAGCTCACCTTCCAGCGCCTGAGCCCAGTTGCACTGATAGATGACCTTGTGCTGATGATGGACCTGCTCCTCAGGGACCAGGCACCACTCCCAATCGGGAAGACCGGGCGGGTCTTGCTGGCGGGGGCCCATGTAGACCCAGGTGACTCCGCCCCGGTCCGCGCCCCGATAAGCGGTCGCTTTGATCTTGTCCTTGAAGTTGCTCTCGGGCGGCTCGTTCGGCATGTCAAGGCAGCGGCCGGCGGTGTCGAACTTCCATCCGTGGTACACGCAGCGTAGACCGATCTCCTCGTTGCGGCCAAAAAACAGGGACGCCCCGCGGTGGGGGCAGTTCTCGGCTATGAAGCCGGGTTTTCCTTCGGAGTCCCGCCACGCGATGAGATTCTCGCCCAGGATTCGGACTCGCAGCGGCGGGCCGTCAGACTCCAGCTCCCAGGTGTACACCAGGGGCAGCCAGTACTGCCTCATGAGATGGCCCATGGGAGTGCCGGGCCCAACCCGGCACAGCAGGTCCATGTCTTCTTTTGACAGCATCGCTCCTCCTATCCTCCCAGAGTCCCCGCTTTGGATATCCTCTGCGCCCCTTGGGGCTTGGACTGTGGACCCCAACCCGGGCCCTTACGAGCCAAACACTTCCTTTCGCACCGATCTCGTTCCCGCGGTCAACGACCAGAGCTTGGCCCGGACCACGTCGGCCGGCAGATAACGGAGGCCGCAGTCAGGGTTCACCACAATGCGCTCGGGTGGCAGGTACTCCAGGGCCCGCCTGATCCTGCCGGCCACGACCTCCGCGGCCTCTACCTCACGGCTCTTGATGTCGATGACCCCCAGACCAAGGACCATCCGGCCGGTTTCGTACCGCCGGAACAGCTGCAGGTCATCGTACCCCTTGCGGGCGAACTCCAGCACGATCTGGTCGATGCCGGCCTCCAGCACCGCGGGGAAGAGGAAGTCGTAGTGACCCTCCCACAGGGGCCGGGCGTAGCGGTTACCATAGCAGACGTGTACGGCCCGCACCACCCTTCCCGGATCGACCCCCTGGAACACTGTATTCACGGCCCGCACGGCGAGTCCCGCCTGCTCCCGATACCCTGCGAGGAAGGGTTCATCCACCTGGATGATGGCAACCCCCGCGTCCGCCAGGGCCCTGGCCTCTCGGTTGAGCACCCGGGCGAAAGCCATCACCAGGTCCGACTCATCCTTGTAGCCCTCGTTGCGGACTTTGCGGGAGAGGGAGAAGGGCCCGGTGAAGGAAAACTTGATGGGCCGGTCTGTGTACTGCTTGGTGAAGAGCAGGTCCTCTACCAGGCCCAGAGACGGCCCATCCTCCGGGATCGGCCGTGCGACCACGGCATCGTAGTAGTCGCCGTAAAAGGCCTTGGCCAGCTGTGGGATCTCCACGCCGGGGATGCGGGCGAGGAAGTAATCGACGTCGTTATCCCGCCGCAGCTCCCCATCCGTGATGATGTCCAACCCGGCCTGCTCCTGGTCCTTGATGGCGGCTTTGATGGCCACCTCGTGGATCTCCCGCAGGTATGCACCGCTGATGCGTCGCTGGTAGTAGTCGGTCTTCAGGCGTTCCAGCCACTCCGGTACCGAGTACGATCCGACGACGGTGGTGGCCAGCGGGGCTATGCCCTGTACAGACATGGGCCTCCATCACTCTCGGACACGGGCCGTCAACGTCGTGATATTGGACCCCCGCCGGTGAGGGAAGGGCTGAAAATCCACCTCGAAGCCATGGCGCCGTCCCAGGGCAGCGAGGAGCGGGCCGTTGACCCAGTTGACCACGGAGCCGTGGTACTTGCCCGGCCCCCGAAACGCAGACCGGTACTGGCCAGACTCGGTGACGAAGAGGTCATGGCATTTCAGGACCCCAAAGGGGTGCAGCAGCGGCAGCGAGTCGAGGAAGCTGGCAGCTGCCCCGTTGCTGACGTGCATGGAGAGGTCCCCGTTGGCCTCGACGATGGGGCGCAAGACCTCACCACTTACGCCCGGCGCGACTTCGTACAGGTCGAGCCCCTGGATAGGCACATAGCGCTCCTCCAGACGCAGGGCTTCCCAGGCGGCCGCCCAGAATCGCACCGCGTCCAGCGGGCCGCCAGGAAACCGCTGGGGGTCGGATGCGGCGAGGAGCTCGGGCCCCAACTCCAGAAGCTTTCGCACCAGGACCGGGACTTCCTCGGCGGCAACGCCGAGGGTGTCCGCGATGGCCGCGGATGCCGCATCGGAGAGGTAGTCTCGTGTTTCGACATGGAACAGGTGGCCGCCGATGCGGACGATGTGATCGCTCGGCAGGTTGTCGTACACGTTAGAGATGTAGATCAAGAAGGCCTTGAACCGCAAAAACCCCAGGGTCTGGGTGGGAGCGCGGGCGTCGAGCACCAGGGTGCTGACCCGCTCGGCGTGGTGTTGGACCGCTGTCCGTGCCCGCTCGAGCACGTGGGGAGAGTAATCGCCCATCAGGTAGTGGAGCCTTCGGTAGTACCTGCCGCCGCGCTCCCGATCCAGCCGGCGGAACTCGTCCAACCAGACGCACGCCTGGCTCCCGTTCCCCACGCCCAGCTCCAGCACATGCAGGTCTTCGGGGAGGGCGCCCCGGGCGCCCAGATCATCCCACACCCTGAAGAGGTCCAGGACCAGCTCGCCCGCCGCTGCGACGTTGCGGGCATCGGAGGCGCCGCCGGGTAACGCCTGCTCATACTGCTGGCCCGTGACCTGCTCCCAGAGGCCCAGGGCATGCCAGTAGAGGCGGTTAAAAGACCAGATGCAGCTCTCGCCAGCGGGACCCCAGTCCTCTAGATACCGACGCCCCTCCTTCTGGGTCAGCGCAGCGGCAACGTCGCCGGGCCCCGCTCGTCGCAGATCGATCGCGATCTCGTATCCTGCCGGGCCGGCCGCACACCGCCCCGGTGGGGCATCCACGGCCGGGGGAAGGATGCCACGGACGTCAACAGGATTTCTGAAGTTGTGCCGGTACTGAACCCAATCGCAGACGACCCGGCCCCGGCCGGGCTCCAGGGACCCTTCCCGGATCGCGATGGCCACAGCCGACAGGACCGGCCCAAGGTCGACGGCCCGCTCCCCCGTCAACCGGTCTGATGCCCGGAGGTCAATGATCACGGCCCGGTCCTACTCCTGCTCGAGTGAGCAGGTCCGGAAGGAACTCCTCCACGCGTGAGGCCATCACGTGGACCCCGGCGACGCCGGGGAGTTCCCGCAGCCGCTGAATGGTCTCGGCACAGATGGCCACTCCCTCCGCCGGCACCCGGTCTTCCGGCACACCCCGCAGGCGGCTGACTACTTCGTCCGGGACATGGACCCCCGGTAGCTCCTGGCTCAGGAAGTGGAGGGACCGCAGAGACCGGATAGGACCTACGCCTGCGATGATACGACACTGCTCATGGACACCCACCCCTCGCACTGCGTCGAGCCAGCGTCCGAATCCATCGAGATCGAAGACGAACTGGGTCTGGATGAAACGAGCGCCGGCTGTGGCTTTCTTCAGGAGCCGCTGAGCGGCCAGCTCCGGCGACCCCGCAAAGGGGTCCTCCGCGGCGCCTATAAGCCAGCGCGGCGGGTGGGACAACTTTCGTCCTGAGAGGAGGCGCGCTTCGTCGCGCATGGTCCTGGCGGCCTCAATGAGCTGCAGGGAGCCCAGTTCGAACACCGGCTTGGCGTCGGGGTCGTCCCCTGCACCGGGCGGGTCACCGGTGAGCAGCAGGACGTTGGGGACCTGCATTGCGCCGGCTCCCAGCAGGTCCGCCTGAAGGGCAATGCGGTTCCTGTCCCGGCACTGGAGTTGCATGATGGGTTCGACACCTTCCTGGAGCAACACCAGCGCGCCGGCCCAGCTCGGCAGGTGGACCCTGGCCCCCTGGCCATCGGTGACATTGGCGGCGTCGATCCAACTCCGAAGGGCGCGCGCGGAGCGGCGGAACGCCTCAGCAGACGCGCCATGGGGCGGGGGAATCTCTGCGGTGACGACGAACTGGCCGCTGGACAGCCGCTCGTGGAGGCGCCCATACCAGCGCGGTCCCGAGGCCAATTTCGTCGTGCCCGGCGTTACAGGCATCCGGTCAGTCCAAGGTCCAAGGTCCAGGTTCCAGGGGCCGGCACTCCGAAGACCAGGACCGCAAGTCCATCCGTCGTCACATTTCCTTCGAACGTAGACGGGAACCCGCAACGGGACAGGGCCCAATCCACAAGCCTGGTCCCGCACGTCCAGCTGCGGCGTCATCCTCGAGGTCGAGGTCCACCATCTGCTGGCTCTTGCCTCCTTGGACCTTCGACCTTGCACCTCTATCGGGCTGCTTTAATGTTCTCCAGGTGGGTCCAGGACCCGGAAATGGAGCCGGGAAAGACGTAATCGGCGACGATGGTGGGGTTGACCGCGATCGCGGTGTCGAGCCAGAACAGCGGGATGTTCTGGAAGCTGCTGAACGACTTGTCCCCTAGCTCCTTCCAGACCGGAGCCGCTTTCTCGTCATCCAGGATGGTGGCGACCCTGGCATAGAGGTCATTGATCTCGGGCAGCTCGACGGCCTGCCCTCGGACGCCGTGGAGCGCGGTCTTATAGACGCGCACGCCGGTGAGCATGTGGGAGGCGGTGCTGACGATGGTCACGTGGCGATCGAAGTCCAGCTCGCGCTGTCTCCGAGCAATCTCAGTCCGGTCGATGGTCAGCAGGTTGGTGGTGACTCCAATCCTGCGCCAGTAGGTGGCAATGGCCTCCTGGATGTCCATGGATGCGGGGACGTCGGTGAGGCGGTCCATGAGCATCTCGACGACCAGGGGATTGTTCGGCCCGTAGCCTTCTTCGGCCAGCAGCGCTCTGGCCCTGTCCGCGTCATAGCCGTACAGCTCCTGGAAGCGGCGCTCCCACTCGGGGTTCCAGCCCAGGCGAGCCGGGTGGTACACATCCAGGACCATGTTCTGCGCCTTGCCCTTGAAAAAGGCCTTGTTCAACTCGTTGCGGTCGATGGCCTTGCTGAGGGCCTGCCGGACCTTTGGCTTCATGACCCAGGTGTTGGGGTACTTGTACCCCTTCGCAGGGTCGCTCTTGTCGTTCAGGTAGTGGCCGCGGAAGGCAAGGGCGGTCCGCAGCCCGGGAACGTTCCCCTTCACCACCTTCATATTGCTGCGTTCGACCTGCTCCAACAGATCATCGCTCAACGGCGCCAGGTGCAGCTCGCCCGTGAGCAGCGCCGCCATGCGCGTCGAGGCCTCGGGGACAATGCGGATCTCCAGCTCCGGGAAGTCTGGGGTGATCCGGTAGTGTTGGTACGGGACCCGTTCGAAACGAATGAAAGCGCCCTGCTGGCGTTCCTTGAACTGGTAGGGGCCGGTCCCGGCCAGGGGCCGCGTCGCCATGGTGGGAAAACCACGCCGGTCGTAGTCGGCCTTGCTCACGATCTCGAAACCGCCCACCATCTGGCTGATGTTCAGCAGGAACTCGGCATCCGTGTTCTTCAGCCTGGTGACAACCTCGTGGTCGTTCACGATCTGGATGTCTTCGATAAGGGCCTTGAAGATGGGCCCGTTGCTGGCGATGGACCCCTCCTGGGTGATATCGGCGTAGGTCATCTTGACGTCGTGAGCCGTGAACTCACCGACGTCGTCGTGGAGCTTCACACCCTTCCGGAGCATGAACCGGTAGGACTTGCCGTCGGGCTCCAGCTTCCACTCCGTGGCCAGCTCAGGGATGACCCTCCCGTCCGTGGGATCGACACCGAGGAGCTTATCGTACAC
>CAZPYZ010000056.1:0-12716 GCA_964590215.1 uncultured Dehalococcoidia bacterium
GACCTTCCCAGCCCCCAGCTCCTTCGCCGTGGCCACCGCTGCGACGACATTGGCTCCGGCCGAGATCCCGACCAGGAGCCCCTCCTCCCGGGTAAGACGCAGGGCCATGGTTTTCGCGTCCTCGTCTTCAACGGTGATAATCTGGTCCACCACGCTTCTGTCCAGGACGCCTGGGACGAAGCTGGCCCCGATCCCCTGGATGCCGTGGATGCCGACCCGGCCACCCTGTAACACCGGCGAACGGGCCGGTTCCACCGCCACGATCTTCACTTCCGGGACCTGCTTGCGGAGCACCTGGCCAACCCCAGTGATGGTGCCGCCGGTGCCGGCCCCGACGACCAGGGCGTCGATGCGGCCGCCAGTGGCTTCCAGGATCTCCTGGGCCGTGGTCCGCCGGTGGACCTCCGGGTTGGCCGGGTTCTCGAACTGCTGCGGCATGAAATAGTGCGGGTTCTCGGAGATGAGGTCCTCGGCGGCGCAGACTGCACCGGTCATCCCTTCCAGGGCGGGAGTCAGGACGATCTCGGCGCCAAAGCGGGTCAGGAGCCGCCGCCGCTCCATGCTCATATCCTCCGGCATCGTGAGAATGAGCCGGTAACCCTTGGCTGCCGCGACCATGGCCAGCCCGATCCCGGTGTTGCCGCTGGTCGGCTCGACGATGGTGTCGCCAGGCCGCAGCCGCCCCGCCTCCTCAGCGGCCTGGATCATGGAAAGGGCGATGCGGTCCTTGACGCTGCCCGCGGGGTTCAATTCCTCCATTTTGGCCAGCACCGTTGCCGAGCCGGCAGGCACGACCCGGTTCAGCCGCACCATCGGGGTGCCGCCAACCAGGTCCAGAACGGAGTCAGCGATGAGCTTTCTCATCAGCCGCGGGTCACCGGGATCAACACTCCTTCTCACACGTTAGCCATCACGTATTAGCCATCAGATGTAATACATAGCGCGCGCCTTGCGCGCCTCCTGCCGCACCAGCAGATCGCTAATGGTGGTCTTGTCCAGGACCTGCTGGCTTGCCTCAGTGATGATCTGCCAGATCTCCTGCTGTCCGCACTTCCCGGAAAGGCCGCAGTGGATGGTCCCGTCCAGGCAGCCTACGGCCGCGAGGGAGCCCTCCAGGCTGGAAATGACCTCGCCCATTGCGATATGTTCCGGTGGCCGGGCGAGGACGTGTCCCCCTTGGGGGCCGCGGCGGCTACGAACGAAGCCGGCCTTGCGGAGGATCGTGAGCAATTGGTCCAGGTACGGCTCGGGGATTTCCTGCCGTTCTGCGATCTCCTTGCTCTGAATGGGGCCTTCGCCAAAGTGCTCCGCCAAATCCGTCAGGGCGCGAATCCCGTAGTCGCCCCGCATCGAGATCTTCATAGCTGAGGCATTATAGCAGAATGTTGACTGTTTTGGTTAACTATCCCCCTGCGACCGCGGGGACGATGCTGATCTCGTCCCCGTCTTTCAGGGGCGTGGCCAGCCCCTCCAGAAACCGGACATCGTCTCCATTGACATAGATGTTCACGAACCGGCGGATCTCGCCGCTCTCGTCACAGAGCCGCTCCCGGAACCCCGGGTGCATCGTCTCCAGTTCTGTGATGCAGCCTCGCAGATCCGCCGCCGTCGTGCTCAGGACGTCTTTGCCGCCAGACAGGCCCCGTAGGGGAGTCGGTATACGGACAGTACCCATGCTTGGTGGACCCTCCCTCTCAATCCCTCCCATAAAGGCAGGGAGCACTCCTCTATCCCGCGAGCACGTCGCCTTCCATGGCGTTCACCTGAACCCCCAGGTCACGCACCCATTGCAGGCCCGCCTCCAGAGCTTCGTCGCTCGCGTCCAGTTCAAGGATCACCCAACCACGGTCCTCGGTTACATCGGCTCGCCGGATGTTGGTAATGATGTTGAACTTATGGCCCAGGTTGTAGATGACGGGTTGCGTAATCAACTCCGACGGGAAGGTGAACATCACACGTCGCTTCGCCATGTGCGGCCTCCTCCTCCTGCATGCTCGCTACTGACGGCTTCCCACCAGATCTGCTCGCCCCGCTAGCGCATCCTGGAACGCTTCGAGGGTGGGCCGGATGGCAAGGGGTGGATCAAGGGCGTCCACCACTGCCTCCTGAGTCTTGAGCCCGTTGCCGGTGATGAAGGCGACAGTCAGCTCGTCCGGCGCGATGTCTCCGTTGGCCAGCAGCCGCCGCAGACCGGCCACCGTCACGCCGCCCGCCGTTTCGGCGAAGATCCCCTCCGTCTCCGCCAGCAGCTTCATCCCCGCCACGACCTCGTGATCGCTTACCGCGGTCGCGCCACCGCCGGACTCCTGGATAGTCTTGAGGGCATAGTACCCGTCCGCCGGGTTGCCGATGGCCAGGGATTTGGCGATCGTGTTCGGCTTGACCGGCCGGATGTTCATCGTTCCCTTCTGGTAGGCTTCGACGATGGGTGAGCAGCCCTCCGCCTGCGTGGCCATCATGCGAGTCGGCAAGCTGTCGAGGAGGCCGATGCGATGGAGTTCGTTCAGGCCCTTCCAGATCATCGTGAACATGGCGCCAGAGGCGAGGGGCACCACCGCGCAGTCGGGCGCCCGCCAGCCTAGTTGCTCTGCGACCTCATAGCCGAGGCTCTTGCTTCCCTCCGCATAGTATGGCCGCATGTTCACGTTCACAAAGGCCCAGGGATAGCTGTATGCCAGCTCACTGCAGAGCCGGTTCACGTCGTCGTAGTTTCCTTCCACGGCCACGAGGTTTGGTCCGTAAATGGAAGCGCCAATGATCTTCCCCTGCTCCAGGTCCGCAGGGATGAAGATGTACGCCTCCATCCCTGCCCGGGCTGCATGGGCTGCTACCGCCCCGGCGAGGTTGCCCGTGGATGCACACGCCAGGACGTCGAACCCGAGTTCCAGGGCTCGCGTGGAGGCCACGGCGACGGGCCGGTCCTTGAAGGAGTAGGTGGGGTTGACGCAGTCGTTCTTGAGGTACAGCTCCCGCAGCCCCAGCGCTTCGCCTAGGCGGCGTGCTCGGATCAGCGGCGTGAACCCCGCGTTGATGTCGACGACTTCCTCGCCGACGATGGGCAGCAGATCGCGGTACCGCCAGATGCTCCGAGGACCCCGCTCGATGCTCTCGCGGCTGACGTTCTTGGCCAGGGCGTCGTAGTCGTAAACTGCCTCGAGGGGACCGAAGCAGAACTCGCAGGCGTGGATCGCTTCGAGCGGATACTCGCGGCCGCACTCGCGGCAACGCAGATGAGACACGTAGGGCATGGCTGATCCTCCTCCGTAGGATTTGACCCCCACGCCCCCGGGCAAGAAAAAACCTCTCCTACATCAAGAAGAGGCCTGAGCTACTCCTCTCATCTTGTTCGCATTACCCTTCGACAACCTCAGGGCAACTGCGAACCGGAATTGGCACCGTGTTCTCCCTCTTCGATAGCTGGGCTGCCGAAGGGTGAACTGGTTGCCGGGCTTCTCAGGGCCGGTCCCTCCGCCACTCTAGATAAGAGCGTGTGGGTATTCAGTTGTGAGGAGACTATAACACGCTACGGGGCGTCCCGCAACACGCGCATTGTTGAGTTTGTTGAGGGGTGTACCGGCCTGGGGGAGGGTCCCGGCAGTGGCCCTGTCCTGGCTGCGGGGAACGCTGTGGGGTGCAGAGTTGGCGGCCCCGCACTTGGATAGTCACCGCATGACTCCCTTTGGAGCCGGTAGGCCTGTGGGTCGACAAGGACCATCGAGATCTTTGGAAGCTTGTTCCGCAGCTCGGCATATAACGATATCCGCGGAGCATCGATCACCAAGCCATCAAGCTGGACGGGGTCAGAGAAGAAGTCCGGGCCGAGAAGCCGGTCCAGAAGGACGTGATCGTTAGGACCAGGCCGTAGCAGGAAACGCGGGTCGCTGTTGATCCTGACAAGAGACATGACATTATTGTGACATGTCTTCGTCTTTTGTCAGACATGTGTTAGCCGGCGTTGCGGCGGCGAGCGACGAGCGCGCGCTACGCGCTCCCGCCGCAGGGATGAGAACTTAGACCACGGCCGTTTCCGTTCCTGCTATGCTTGGGCGCCACCCTCAGCAAGGAGCCAGCCATGCCCACAGTGAAGTATGACGATCTCTATAACCTCGCAACAGCTATCTACCTGGCGGCAGGCACGACCCAGGACACGGCGGCAACCGTCGCCCGTCACCAGGTCGGTGCCAACCTGGCAGGTCACGATTCCCACGGCATTCAGCTCCTCCCGACCTACATCACTCGTATCGACAGGGGACATATCCAGCCCAAGCTTGGCCCGGTGGTGATCCGGGAAACCCCAACGACGATCTTCGTGAATGGCCAATGGGGCTTCGGGCCGGTGGTCTCCGAGTTCACCATGGACCGCTGCATCGCAAAGGCGAAGGAGGTAGGTGTGGCCGTGGGGGTGGTCCGCGAGCAGAGCCACGTGGGGCGTCTGGCGGACTACCCGCTGATGGCGGTACGGGAGGGGTTCGTCTCCATGATGACCTGCGACTCCGGTCAGTCCACCAAGCAGGTGGCTCCTTTTGGGGGCAGGGAGGCTCGCCTTGGGACCAACCCCATCTGCATGGCCTTCCCGTCCGACCTGCCCGGTCCAGTGTTCATCGATATGGCCACCAGCGCGGTGGCTTCGGGCAAGCTCGCTCTCTACCGGGCCCGAAAGCAGGCTATCCCCGAGGGCTGGTTGGTAGACAAAGAGGGCACGCCGGTCACCGATCCCAACGCGCAGTTGGAGGGCGCGGTCATGCTGCCCCTGGGTGGTCCGGAGGGCCACAAGGGCTATGGCCTCTCCTTCGCGGTGGAGACCCTGGCGTCGCTCTTGCCCGGCTTGGGCTTCGGGATCGATCCCCAGGGAAGGCACAACGACGGGGCATTCATGCTGGTAGTCGACCCCGCAAATTTCCAGCCGTTGCAGGACTTCAAGGCCCAGGTAACGGCCTTCGTCAAGTATTTGAAGGAGACGCCGCCCGCCAAGGGATTCACAGAAGTGCTCTACCCCGGTGAGTTGGAGTACCGCACCGAGCAGCGCCGCCGGGCTGACGGCATCCCGGTGGAGGAAACGACCTGGGAGGCGGTGGCCAAGGTCGCGCAGCGGTTCGGGATTCAGGCATCGTGAGTCCAAAGTCCAAGAGACATCATTTCCACCCAGATTTAGCGCAAGCGCCCTCATGGTCCGTCGCGACGACCGCGCGGGCAGCTGTTTTACGGTGACGCGCCAGGCGTGAGCCTCCGAGCCTTACGCACCAAGTTCCTCCTGTCTCTCCTCTTCGGCATCGCCGTTGTGGCCGCCCTGTCGTTGTATGCCGATCTGGAAAAGCTCCGGGCCTCCTTGGCCGCGTTCCACTGGGGGCTCCTCCCTCCCATCCTCGCGCTCACCCTGCTGAACTATGGACTTCGGTTCGTGAAGTGGCACTACTACCTCGGTCAGATCGGGGTGAGGGGAGTAGGGCTGGCCGAGAGCGCGGGGGTCTTCTTCGCTGGACTCACCATGACCCTCACTCCCGGGAAAGTGGGCGAGTGGCTGAAGAGCTATTTGCTCAGGGAGATGATAGGGGTTCCCTTTTTCCGAACGGCCCCAGTGGTCCTGGTCGAGCGAGCTACCGACGGCCTCGCGATGGTCCTGCTCGCCACGGGCGGCCTTGTCCTATTCCGGGTGGCTTGGCAATTGGTTGCCCTGGTGCTGTTGATAGAGCTCTCGGTGCTGGTGGTCTGTTGGGTGCCTGCGGTCGCCTCTCTCTGCTTTCGCATCGCCGAGATTCTGCCGGGCGTCCGCCGTTTTGTGCCCCACCTTCAGGAGGCTTACGCCAGCGCCCAGACGCTGGTCAGCCCGAGGAACCTCCTGATCGGCGTCGCGCTCGGTTTTGTCTCCTGGTCAGGGGAGTGCGTGGCCTTCTACCTGGTCCTTACCGGGCTAGGGCAGCCGCAGAGCGCTGAGTTGGTGGTACAGGCGGCCTTCATTCTCGCCGTTGCGTCGCTGGGGGGATCGCTGCTGCTGGTGCCCGGAGGCCTGGGGGTAGCCGAGGGGGGGATCACGGGTCTCGCCCAACTCCTGTTGGACATGCCGAGAGAGCTGGCGGTCACCTCGGCCCTTCTCATCCGCCTGAGTACCCTCTGGTTCGGCGTGAGTATCGGCTTGGTGACGCTATTGATCCTGACGCGACGGTTGAGTGCGGTACGGCGAGCCGGATTACAGGCGGAAGAGGGAGTGGCGCGCTAGGCGGGGCTCGAACCCACGACCTCAGCCTCCGCAGGGCTGCGCTCTATCCGCTGAGCTACTAGCGCACGCCGTCAGCGTTCGTGCTGGTGCCGAAGGGGGGATTTGAACCCCCACGCCCGTAAGGACACTACGCCCTGAACGTAGCGCGTCTGCCGTTCCGCCACTTCGGCTCGGATGTTCAGTATAGCAGTGTAGGGAAGTAAGGAAGTGAGGAATTGAGGAAGTAAGGGGAGGGACGAGATCCTTATTTCCTGACTTCCATCGGTTACGTGCTGTTTCGCCGGCGGTGCCGCCGGGCTGCCCGCTGAGCGGCAACCCTGGCTTTCTCGGCCTTGCTCCTGAAAAACCGGCGGTCCTTCACCTCTCGTAGCAGTCCAGACCGGGCTACGGAGTTTCGGAACCGCCGAAGGAGGCTTTCAATGCTTTCCCCCTCATTGAGCGTTACATGGGCCATGCCTTTCTCCTCTAAGCGAGAAGTTGGGGGGCCAAAGCCCCCCAACTCTTGTCTCTTCCCGTTAGCGCCGGCTGCCGCGCCCGCCTCCCATGCCGAGGCGCTCGTAGCAGTCCCGGCAGTAGACGGGCCTGTCTCCCCTCGGCTGGAAGGGGACCTCGGTTTCCTTGCCGCACTGGGCGCAGATCACCGGGAACATCTCCCGCCGGTAGCTGGATTCGTATCCCCCGGTGCTGTAGCCGCCGCTGTAGCGCGTGTCGCGACGTTGCTGGCGACAGTTGGGACAGCGCTTGGGCTCATTGGTGTAGCCTTTCTGCGCATGGTACGCCTGGTCGTCCGCGCTGAAGGTGAACGGCTGTCCACATTCAACGCACGTAAGAGTTCTGTCCTGGTAGGCCACGGCTGACCTTACCTCCTAATTAAAATTGGGCGAAGGTCTGCCGTGTTCAGGAAACCTGGACGGGGCAACGAACGATCACCACTGGCGTCAGTATAGCAGCAACCAAACTCGACACCACAAGTCAAGGGGTAAGGCTTCCTTCGATCTCCTCTCGCCATTGCGGCAGTTTGTAACCAAAGGAGCGCACAAGGCCGAAACACCCGGAGAGCATCATGTCGCCGTGAGGTGTGGCAAAGTGGGGCCTTAGGGGGGAGGCGCGCAGCACGCTACGCCGGGGGCCGGTTACGGCGATGTGCGGGTGGCCGTCGACGGTCTCGAAAATGTGGGCTCCGTGCCCGTGGTCGTTAAACACTTCACCGTTCCCTAAGGAACCTTCTATGAGCCGCCGCAGCAGGTGGTCGAGCTTCCTCTGATCTATGAGTCCGGTGTGGTGCTCGAACAGCCCCGAGACCCGGTCGCCTTCCAGACGAAAGGCGGTGGCGTGCATGTTGCCCAGGTTTACCAGCAGCCGGTCCGTTGTTCCAGCGACCGCGGGATCATCTAGGGCGCCCAATGCGCCGGCAGGCGCGGTATCCAGGAGCAATGTGGGACCAGCAGGCCCGGTGGTGAGCGTCTCCGCCACCGCCCGCATCCGCGTCATGTACTGGGGGATCTCCTTCGCCAGAAAGGCCAGGGAGCCGAGATGGTTGTCCTTGGTGAGGGCCCGGCGCAGGTGTTCGAATCGAAACGTCCGGTCGCTCACGTCCTTGGGCGCGGCGCCGTGGTCGAACACCGCGATGGCGACGCCGTCGTACTCGGCGGAGACCCCGAAGGCCCTGAGTACCTCTGAGATCGCGTCCAGGTCCACGTCCCGCAGTGTCAAGCGCGTGGCTTTGAGGGCCCTTACTTCGTCCTCCGACACGAGGCGTATCCCCATGGCCTCGACGTTTTCCAGGTGGTCGTCGAAGGTCAGCGCCGCATTCGGGGTGGCGTAGACAGGGTATCCCGCCCGCACATGGGCCTCCACGGCCCACGCGCACGGTCCGCCGCCCATGATCGCCCCCTCCAGCAGCAGAGGCTCCCCATGCCTCGTCGCCTCTTCCACCCTCTGGGCGACGATGGACGTCGCCGCAGGCATCACGAGCTTCGGGCAGTTCTCCAGATTGAGCGCGCTGTCAAAGAGGAGGATATCCTGGGTTCCAGTCCCCACATCCACCGCGAGGATTCTCACACTGCAATTCTACCTGCGGGTCCAGGGTGGAGGGAACTTTGGCTAACACCGTGTCTGGCGTGCCGCGGGACCCGGCGGGCCTCCAGGTCATCTCCGGGCCCTGACCCTCAGGGAGGGCAGCGAATGCATTCCACCCCGCATGAGCCCCTGGTTGGCGACGTTGGCATCGCGCGAGATGGTGTGCGACAGGACCACTCCCTCACGGTCGTGGCTCGGATCGCGGACCGGCGCTCCGTGCCGGTTCCCCTGCCGGCCGATGAGGGCCAAGCCCTATCGAATGACTTCGAGACCGCCGGCGTAAGGCTGCAGCACGTCCGGCACCGTCACAGTCCCGTCCTGTGCTTGGTAGTTCTCCAGGATGGCGATGATGACCCGAGGGAGTGCGAGTCCGGAGCCGTTGAGGGTGTGCGGGAACTGAGGGCGTGCACCCGCCTCCGGCCGGAAGCGGATGTTGGCCCGGCGGGCCTGGAAGTCCCGGCAGTTGCTTACCGAACTCACCTCCAGCCACTCGCGACAGCCGGGCGCCCACACTTCCACATCGTAGGTCTTGACTGCGTTGAACCCAAGGTCACCTGTGCACAGCTCAACAACGCGATGGGGGACCCCCAGTTGGCGGCACAGCTCCTCCGCGCTGTCCAGCATCTCGTCAAGGGCAGCGGGTGACCCATCGGGCTCCACGAACTGGTACATCTCCACCTTCTCGAACTGGTGGACCCGCTTGATGCCTCGCACGTCGCGCCCCGCGGCCACCTTCTCCCTGCGGAAGCAGGGCGTCGACGCCACGTAACGGATGGGCAGCGCCCCGGCCGGAAGGATCTCGTCTCGGAAGAGGTTGGTGAGAGGAACCTCCGCGGTGGGAATGAGAAAGAAGTCCTCCTCGGCGTCCCGGTACAGGACATCGAAGAACTTCGGGAGCTGGCCGGCGCCCTGCATCACCGCGCCTCGGACCAGCATCGGAGGATAGATCTCGGTGTAGCCCCGCTGGACATGGAAATCCAGCATCCACTGGATGAGGGCCCGTTGCAGCCGGGCGCCGGCCCCACGCAAGACATAGAACCGGGTGCCGGAGAGCTTCACGCCGCGCTCGAAGTCGATGATCCCAAGGCGCTCCGCCAGGTCCCAGTGGGGTTGGGGTGCGTAAGGGAACTCCCGAGGCTCGCCTTCGGTCCGGACGACGACGTTGTGATGCTCCCCTTCGCCGTCTGGGACGTCCGGGTCGGGAAGGTTGGGGACCTGGAGCAAGAGCTCGTCGAGGCGGTTCTCCCGCTCCTCGATGGCTGACTCCAGTTCCTTGATGCGGTCGCCCACCTGCCGCATATTCTCTCGCGCACGCTCGAAGGCGACCGGGTCGCCGCGGTCTCTCCCTAGCTGGCGGCTGACCTCGTTGCGTTTGGCCTTGAGGCCTTCCGCCTCTTGAAGCAGCGCCCGGCGCTCCGCGTCAAGGCCGAGAATATCAACGAGTGGTGTGTCGGTGTGGCGCCTGGCGAGGGATGCACGTACCTCGTCTGGCCGCTCCCGGAGCAACTGAACGCTAAGCACGTTTTGAGTATAAGCGAAGGGCCCCCGGAAGCTCGGTGAGGCCTAGGATCCGGATATCGGCCTGAGCGGCCTCGGGCCGGCGGGCATGAATGACCCCCCACGGACCCCGGCGCAGGAACACAGAGACCATCCCCGCGGCCTTCGCTGGGATCACGTCGTTATCCAACCGGTCGCCGACATAGGCGATCTCCTGAGCGGGGAGCCGGGAGGCCTCCACCAAGCGCTCAAAGAATTCCGGCGCAGGCTTAGCGACCCCCAGCGCCTCAGAGACGCCGACGAAGTCCACCGGCAGCCCGAACCCCTCCATCAGCGGCCCCGCCCAGGCATGCTGGTTGCCCGCCAGGCCCACGAAGTACCCGTGCGCCTTCAGCGCCTGCACGCACTCCAACACGTCAGGGTACAGGTCCCTGGCGTCGAACAAATTCGGGATCCCCGCGGCCGCACGCGCCGTCTCCTCGCGATCGAGTTCGAAATCCGGCCGGAACAGCTTGAAGACCTCGAGGTGGTGCTCTCCTCGCTCGATGACGCTGCCCAGCGCGCCCAGAAACGTGAGCCGCGGGACTCCCAGCCAGTCAGCCCAGGCCGACCAGATCCGGGTTTCATCAATGAGGGTCTCGCCGATGTCGAAGAAGACGGCTCTGACCGGCATGGATGGAGCTTAGCACGCTGGTGCTAGAATGGCCGCGCCATGCCTAAGCCAGGAGGACAGCAATGGGAGCATTGAACGGCATTCGGGTGGTCGACTTCGGGCAGTATGTAGCCGGGCCGCTGACCGCCATGTTGCTTGCGGACCAGGGGGCGGACGTCGTCCGGATCGACCCACCCGGCGGCCCCCGTTTCGATACCCCCGGCAACAGCACCTGGAACCGCGGGAAGAGGAGCATCCTCTTGGACCTCAAACGTCCTGACGAGTTCGCGATTGCCCTGCGCCTGGTGGAACGCGCTGACGTGTTGGTCGAGAACTTCCGGCCCGGCGTCATGGACCGTCTTGGCCTGGGCTATGAGGCGATGCGATCGACGAACCCCCGCCTGGTGTACTGCTCGCTGCCCGGCTTCGCCTCCGACGACCCACGTGCGGGCGTCCAGGCATGGGAGGGCGTTGTGGGTGCCGCCACGAGGTCCTACCCACTGAACCCCGAAACAGGCGCGCCCGTCTACACCGCACTGCCCATCTCCTCCTGTTACGCGGCCTTCCAGGGTGCGGTCAGCATTGCGATGGCGCTCTTCGCCCGGGCGCGGAACGGGATGGGCCAGCGCATAGAAGTGCCCCTATTCGACGCTACCTTTGGAGCAATGGGCAACCGTGTGCTGCGGGTACATGGGCGCCCGCCTGAGCCGCCCGCTCCCATCCCGAGCAATTGGACTCGCCAATTCGAGTGTAAGGACGGTGGCTGGATCCAGTTTCAAGCCGGCAACCTGAACTTCGAGGCCTTTGCCGAGGCGGTTGGCGCTGCTGACTGGGCCGCGGGCCGGGATGCCATGCCCAGGATCCTTGATCTGTTCCGGACCCGTACCGCCCAGGAATGGGAGAACTTCTGCGAAACGGTGGGGACCGAATGCGCGGTCTGCCGGACGAGCGGGGAGTGGTTGGAACATCCCCACGCGCGAGCAACAGGGATCATTATCAAGACCCACGACCCAAAGCTGGGGGACCTCGTGCAGCCGGGGATCAATGTCCGGCTCACCGCGACGCCCGGCACGGTCCGCTGGCCGGCACCGGCCGCGGACGCCCACCGCGCCGAAGTTCTTGCTGAGCTTGACTCCCCCTCGCCCCCCGAGAGGCGGGCTGCGTTCGAGCCTCTGGTCCGTGCGGCTTTGGAGGGCGTGAAGGTTCTCGACCTCTGCATCATCCTGGCCGGTCCAACCTGCGGCCGTACTCTGGCAGAGTTCGGTGCGGACGTTATCAAGATTGATGGCCCCCGTCGCGGCGTGGCGTCCCATAACGACGTCAATCGAGGGAAACGGAGTGTCGTACTGGACCTCAAGAACAAGCAGGGCCTGGACCTCTTTTGGCATCTCGTGGATGGCGCCGACGTGGTCGTCCAGAACTTTCGGAAAGGTGTCGCGGAACGCCTGGGCATTGGCTACGAGCAGGTGCGGGCCCGCCGCCCTGACATCGTGTATGCCTCCTTGAATTGCTACGGGCAGCTCGGCCCGTGGGCTGGCCGGCCAGGACACGAGCAGTTGGCCCAAGCGTCCACGGGCATGCAGCGCCGGTTCGGGGGCAACGGACGGCCAGTGCTGCAGCCCTTCCCCATCAACGACTACGGGACGGGGTTCATGGGAGCATACGGGGTCGCCCTCGCGCTGCTGCACCGGCGCCGCACCGGCCAGGGCCAGCACGTCGACACGGCACTGGCCTACACCGCCACCATCTTGCAGTCCCAGTTCCTCCAAAGCTATGAGGGTAAGCGTTGGGACGAGCCTTCCGGCCAGGACACACTGGGGTCGTCACCAGGGCACCGCGCCTACCAGGCGAAAGATGGCTGGTTCTTTCTTGGAGCGGGCCGGGACGGGACGCGGCAGTTGGAAAGGATCCCGGGCCTATCCAGGGTTGCCGGCTTAACGGCCGCGGGCTTGGAGCGCGCGTTGGAGGAGACGTTCCAGCAGGGGACAGTGGTCGAATGGGTGAACCGGCTCGTCGCAGCCGGCATCGGGGCCCATCGCGTGGTGGAAGACCTGACGGAGCTGACCACCGACCCCTGGGTCAGGGCTCACGGGTTGATAGTGACCCGTGAGCACGAAGGTTTCGGACTGATCGATACGACGGGTCCGGCGCCGCGCCTCTCCCGCACGCCCGTTGCGCCCGGCCGGCCGGCCGCCCGACCCGGGTCTGACGCTCCCAGCGTTCTCGCGGAGATCGGCCTCGACGGCGAGCTGGAGCGCTTCGTGCGCGATAGGA
>CAZPYZ010000057.1:0-1486 GCA_964590215.1 uncultured Dehalococcoidia bacterium
CCAATGGCTCGTCCTTCGACAAGCTCAGGATGAGCGGAGGTGAGGGATCAGGGGCGTTGCGGCGCCGCATCCGCGTTCCCGCTCCTCCGCAGAAGATTATACGGAGCCGGAAACCTACCGGCTGCGTTCGGAGCGGTAGCCGAATGCGCTGCTGTCGCCGTAGGCTTTGCGGCTGGCAGAGTGAGTCGACCCACACGCCGCAGCCCGGGGGCCTGTGTCTTGGCACGTATTTCCAGGCCAGGTAGAATCGGGGCCGGGACGGGCCAGAGGATTCCCAGAGGAAGCTGAGGCTGAGCATTGAAAATTCGGGGCGGGTCTGTTTGCAAAAGACCCCGTTAGAGGGATGGATACTGCCTACAGGGTGTTCAACACGCTGTCCGACGGAGCGGTGGTGGTTAGCCAGGTGACGGGTTGGGAGGGCGCGGGCATGGCCGACCCTGAATACCTCAGAGTGCTGGTAGCCACACCGAGCTTCTGGACGCGTCTTCGGGAAGCCACGAGAGGGGTAGGTGCGCGACGGGAACGGACCCGCCCCGAGCAATTCCTCGCATTAAGGGTGCAGATGCCCATCATTGACCAGCAACGGTTCGGTGCGGGAGTTTTCGCGCAGATCGCTGCGCTGAAACGCCTCCAGGCGGGAACCGCTGTGGAGCTGGACGCCCTGCTGCCGTCGGTGCTGGAGCGGACGTTCAAGGGAGAGCTTTAGAGGGTGGAGGCGAATCGTGGCTGACAGCACGGCCGGGCTGCCGAAGCAGCCCTGGACCCGACGGTTATACCTGCCGGCCTACGCCGTAGCCGAAGCTGCACGATACGCCGGCACCCCTCCAAACACCGTGGCCTATTGGCATTACTGGGGAGGCGGCCTGGGACCGCTGTTACCGGGCAAAGAGAGGGGAAAGCCACTGACCTACTTTCAGCTTATAGAGGTTGCCTTCGTGGCCACCTTCAGGAGACTAGGTGTTTCGTTGCAGCGAATCCGGAAGGCGCGAGACTACCTGGGCACGCACTTCGACTCGGAGTACCCGTTCGCGGATTTCCGCCTTCAGACGGAAGGGCATCACATCCTGCTGGACCTTCGGCAGATCGAGGATGACGCCGAGTTGGGCCGACTGGTCTTCGCAGATGTGGCGGGCCAGGAAGGATGGCAACCGCTCGTGGGAGAACGCTTTGCGGAGTTCGATTACGAATATGGGGTCGCCCTTGTTTGGCATGTGGCTGGACGTAGCTCGCCCGTCCTTATCGATCCCCGTGTTTCCTTCGGCGCGCCTACAGTAAGGGGCATTCCGACTTGGGTCATCAAAGGAAGGTGGGAGGCCCAAGAAGGGATCGATGAGATCGTAGAGGACTTCCGTCTAGAGCAAGAGGAGGTGAAAGGAGCGCTCCGGTTCGAGGGGATTCAGCTGGCGGCATGACCTTGTTCTTCGACCGGAGTGTCGGTACCAGTGTTCCGTTAGCCCTGCGAATGCTACGCGTTCCCCTTGGAATC
>CAZPYZ010000057.1:1586-11297 GCA_964590215.1 uncultured Dehalococcoidia bacterium
TCATTTTCCCATCGATGCTCAGGACGACCTCTGGCTGCCCGTCGTTGGTAACTGGGGCTGGATAGTGGTCGGACATGACTCCAAGTACCACCTCAAGCCGAACGAGTTGCACGCACTGAGGCTCTACAACGTTGGCTGTTTCTATCTATGGGGAGCAGAAGCCTCCCGCTGGGAGAAGATGCGCCTGTTCGCCCGGGCTTACGACCGGATAGTAGCGGCTGCGGAGTACAACAAACCGTTCGTGTACCGAGTCCTGAAGGACAGCCGCCTGGTGCCTGTCCGCCTCTGAGAGCAACCTGCCGTGACCTTAACTGCTCGCACGTTTGTGGTGGACCAGCGCTCTTCCCTCTATCCTCAGGGCCTTCGCTTGGCAATGAGCGGCCGCGCGCCCGAGGCCCTGGTGTCGATGGGCGAGCTTGGGGTGCTCCAAGGGAAACCCGTTGCGCTCTTTTGCTCGGTCCGCTGTCCTGGACGGCTGATCCTCCAGACCTACGACTTGACGCAGGCGCTGCGGGCGGCAGGGGTAACCGTGATTAGCGGGTTTCACTCGCCCATGGAAAAAGAGTGCCTGAACCTGCTGCTGCGGGGTTCGCAGCCGGTCATTGTGTGCCCAGCTCGGGGGATCGAAGAGATGCGGGTGCCATCCGCATGGCGTCCCTCTTTGGACCGAGGCCGGTTGCTGGTGGTGTCGCCCTTTCCGAAGGGACCGGCGCGGGTCGACGCCCGCCTCGCCGCCCGCCGCAACGAGGTGGTCGCGGCCCTGGCAGAGGAGGTGTTCATCAGCTACGCGGCGCCGGGCGGGGGAATGGAGACCCTAGCCCGATGGGTGCTTGGGTCAGGGAAGCCGGTGCTCACCTTTGAGGCGGAGGAGAACCGCTCCCTGATCGCGCTGGGCGCCACGCCAGTTACTCAGGAGCGCTGGTGGCCGCGTGGCGGTTGAGCAGGGCACGACCAGCAAGTACTGGAGGGCCCCGCGGTGTACTGGACGGGCTCGTGTAAGAGCCTGCGGCGCGTCCGGGACTTGGCCTGGAACGGAAACGCTCCGGGCATACGGAACACACAACAGACCTGTTAATGCAGATGCCGTGCTCAACGCGATTCCTTTGCCAGGGCATCGATGCGACAGGGATCATGCCCGGAGACGAGCGGCGGTCGGGCTGCCGGGGGAGGAGGCGCTTCCGCTGGACCTACTGTTCCGGGTGCTGGCGCCGATGCGGAAGCGGACCCTCATGGACACCTGCGCCCACGGGATCGAGGGGAGGGTGAAGGAGGCGGCGGCGTGCTGGCTGGGGATGACTCTCTACCGGGAGTACCCGCGGCGAGTGCTGATGGCGCTGCGGTTTTTTTCTCATCGACCCTCGGTCGAGATAATGACCATAGTAAGATGACCAGAGTCCACCTCCGCTCCTCGCAATCGCCAAGGCCGGTGTCCAGCACCCCAGCCGAATGAAAATCCAGCGCGCGTTGCCCTCACCCTAACCCTCTCCCAGTGGGAGAGGGGATTATCAAGTCAAAGACAGGCTGCGGGGCACTTCAAGGACACCACACAACGCGGGGTCCGCTACGAGGGCAGGCAGTTGGGGATAGCGGGGGCTCCATCACGGGCCTAACCAGCCCCCGGCGCCTGCGCGCCGCGGGTGCAGCTGCCAACGAAGGCCGGCTCCGCCCTGGCACACTCCGCCGCCCGGCGGGCGGGGTCGGTGTGGATGAAGATCAGCTCCTCGCCGATGGCCTGGTAGCAGGGGGCTTTGGTGGCTTCCGGGACGGAGGCGCAGAAGGGGAGCGCCTTGTCCGTCTTCCAGTCGATCTGGATGAAGTTGCGGACGGCGCCCTGAAAGCAGAAGGAACGGTTCGCCGCGGCGCCCAGCATGCACATTTCCAGGGACCTCGCGCCGTCCCGCAGCGTAAAGCCGCTGACGTCGCGGCCCATGCTGTGATAGCAGGTCGAGGCCCAGCGAAGGGGAGCCGCGTCGCACACCCGGAAAGCGGCGGCGAAATCGTAGCCATTCTGGGTAAGCACGTTGGAGGTCTGCATCTGGTAGCACTCCCGCAGGTAGCGCTCCTCCAGCGCGGTGCAGGGGTACAAGGGATCCTCGGCCTTTATGAAGGGCTTGTGGTTGGCCACGTGCTGGTGCAAGGCGGCGTGGCCGCCGGTGCGCTGCTGCCAGAACAGGATGGCGTTCTCCATGAACACGCCGCCGTAGCAGGAGTTCTGGTCCCAGGTGTCGGGCAGGTAGTCGCAGGCCGCCAGGGCCTTGTTGACGTCGTGTTCGAAATGGAAGGTTAGCCCGTGGCCGAGGCCGTGCAGGCACTGGAAGCGCACGGCCGGCACCTGGGCGCCGGTAACGGCGCCGGAGCAGAGCGTGGCGATGGCGTCCCGCTCCACCTTGGGATTGGCCTCAAAGTGGGCCTCCATGACGCCGTGGTAGCAGCCGGACTGGAAGGTTTCCCGGCAGTGGGAGAACGCGGTGGCGGCGCTGCCGTAGTGCTTGAAGGAGTACTTACCCAGCAAGTGGGCGAGGTCGTGAGCCTGAGGCAGGATGGAGGGGTCTTCTACGGTCAGTCCCTCCAGGCGCGCCAACGCCTGCTCCGTGCCCCGCTCCCTGAGGACCGCCTGCAAGGTCAACAACGCCTCGCTGGAGACGCTGGCCTCGACCGGCTCGTGTTGATGGCCGGAGATGATGAAGGCGCCGACCAGCGGGATCGCTGTGCCTCCGCCCGTGGCGCTCAGGCCGACCAGGGCGGCGCACCCGAGGGTCGACATGACCGTCGCCGCCCGCAGGTGACCCGGTTTGCCAAGGAGCTGGCCGAAGGTCCCCGCGGCCGCCAGCAGGAGCCCGATGCCGATCAGGACGTGGCTGGGATTGCTGAGGCTGAGGAGGTCCTCAGCGCCGAGATGAGGGTTCTCCCGGTGCAGCATCAGGTCCCAGCCGAGGCCGACTAGCTGGAGAACCACACCACCGTAGGCAGTCCCGAGGCTATTGAACAGCTTCACGCGAAATGGCCCGCAAGCCCTTCGAGAGCCCCCGGATACGGTTCAGGCAAGGAATGTCATCTCATCTACCAAATCTGGGCAGTGAGGACACCGGTTCATTGTCCGGGGGCAGAACACCGTACTCTTCATGATAGCGTCCGAGGAGTTCCATTGAGCGACTGAGGTAAGCGGAGGTCACTTCATAGCGGTAGAAGGCGGCCGCGCCAGGGCTTTGTTGTCCGGGGGAGGAAACGCCGTCCTCTAGCGCAGAGTCTTGTCCTGTTCCCCGAACCTTCTGGGCGGAGGCGAAGCGGGTCGCAATGCGGCCCCTCAGCCCGAATAGCTCTCGCGCCCCGGCAGACCCGATGTAGAGAATGCGCCCTTCTGCGCCGGCGATCTCATAGACTCCGGTTGAGCCCGAGATTGCGGCCTCGCCCGTGAAGGGGGTCCAAGGCATTCGAATGTCCCAAGGGTTCATACCAGTCCAAGGTCCAAAGTCCCGAGTCCCCCTCCTGACCCGAGACGACATGTCCAGAGTCCTACGGTCACTCCTTGGACCTTGGACCTTGGACCTTGGACTTGGTCATTGCACAGCCCGGACGAAATGAGTCAGGAGCCAGCGCTCGTCTTCGGTGAGGATGTTCTTGAAGGCGGGCATGTTGGCGCGGCCGTTGGTGATGACCCACCAAAGCTCGCCCTCGACCTTGCGCTTGGTCTCCTGCTGGGAGAAGTCAAACGGCTTGGTCGCTTTGTATGCTTCGAAGTAGCCTGCGACCAACCCGTTGCCCTTCCCCTGGGGCCCATGGCACATGGCGCAGTTCACCTGGAACAGCCGTTTCGCCCGGTCCAGATTGTCGGCGGTCGGAGGCACGGGGTTGCGCAGGTTGCGGGCCTGGGCGAGGTCGTAGGGGATCTCCGCGCCGCGAATATTGCGCCAGCTCTGCACGGCCTCTGGGTGGGCCGAGGGGTCGTAGAGGACAGAGTCCAGGGGAGGCTGCTTCCTCGGAGGCTCCTGCATGCGGTGGAAAGCCTGGTAGTGCATCTCTGAGAAATAGTCGAAGGGGTAGGTGCTCTGGGTGCAGGCAAGGGCGGTGAGGAGGACAGCGAGGGGTAGGGCGAGGGGGGCAGTGCGGGCCCGGAAAAAGGGACGGCTCAGTGTTACTGGGGCCATGCGGACCCACTCGGGACGGCTTCCCAGCGCCCGGACTGCCACGAGAAAAAGGCGCCGGTGGGGCTGAAACCCGCGATTACTCCCACCCCAGATTGCCACGTCGCCCCCGCAGGTTCCCCACTTCCTCCGCTCCTCGCAATGACAAACCGGCTGATCATGTCCGTGCCGCCGCCTCTTCTCGCCGGATCTCCTCGGCCCCGGCCTCTCTCAGTAGCTGCTCGGTGTAGCCTACCCGCTCCTCGGGGCAGGCGATGGCGACACCGATGTGACCCTGCGTGATGCGAGGGTCATAGACGCCCAGGCCCAATCGGGGCAAGCGGGATTCAAAGATCACGCCGATGACGGTAAAGAGAATGGCCCCGAGCATGGTGCCTTCGTACATGATGATGAGCATGGGGGGGATGGCGAGGAGGGGCTTTCCGCCGGTCACCATGGGGTAGGAGAGTTGGGTGCCGGCGGTGATGAGAAGGCCGATGGTGAAGCCGCAGATGGCGCCGATGAGGGGGAAGACGTAGAGCCTATGGGCCAGCACACGCTCTCCAAAGCTCCCCTCGGGGTAGGGTGTTCCGGAGAGGACCTCGAAGTGGTGATCGCCGAAGCCCGCGCTGCGGAGGCGGCTCACTGCGTCCGCCACCGCGTTGGGGTCTTGAAAGACGCCTAGGAGGGTTCGTTCGGCCATATATCGCTCCGCTCTGGAAGTGCGGAAATGAGGAAGTAAGGAAATAAGGGGTTGCCCTCCCCCTCACTTCCTAACTTCATCATTTCCTATCGGTCACTCCTTGATAATGGCCGGCACCCTGCGCCGGCCGATCTGGATCTCCTCCGCGACGATCTGCCCCTCTTTCTCTTCCCAGACGGGGATGAGGGGGAAGAGCTTCGAAAAGGTCAGCAGGCCCAGCATGACCAGGGCGAAGGAGCCGATGACCAGGAAGAACTCGATGAGCTGCGGATAGTAGGGCGACCAGTCGAAGGGGAGTCGTTCCTTCGCCTCCAGGCCGGGGACGATAAGCCAGAGGCGCTCCAGCCACATCGAGACGTTGACGCCGATGGAGAGGAAGAACATGAACAGGATGTTCCTGCGGACCGCCCGCACCAGCCATAGCGCCACCGGGACGATGTACCCCAGGGTGATGATGATGAAAAAGAAGAAGCTCCAGGGAAAGACGAAGAGGCGCAAGTGCATTACGCTTCCCTCGCGGCTCTCTCCGCCGTAGATGCCGAAGAGCACGTCGAGCATGAAGAAGTAGAGCCACGCGGTGGCCACTGCTATCAAGAGCCGGCCCAGGGAGTCGAAGTGGTCAGGGGTGATGAAGTCCTCCCACCGGAAGGCCCAGCGGAGAATCGCCATCATGGTCACCACCGCGGAGACGCCCGAGTGGACGGCGCCGATGACGAAATAGGGGGCGAAAACGGTGGCGTGCCAGGCGGGGACCAAGGACACCGCGAAGTCCCAGGACACGATGGAATGGACCGAAACGAAGACGGGCAGGATGAGGGCCGAGAGGAGGATGCCGAGGATGAACTGGAGCTTGAACTGCCGGGGGTTGCCCCGCCAGCCGAGGGAGAGCATCCCGTAGAGCCTATGCCGCCAGCCCGTGGTGCGATCGCGCAGGATGCCGAGGTCCGGCAAGAGCGCCATGAAGACGAAGAGGGAGGCGCCGGTGAGGTAGGTGAAAATCGCGCTGGGGTCCCAGATCAGGGGCGAGCGGATGTTGGGCCAGACCATGCGGTCGAAGTCGTAAGGGAAGACCCAGTAGAAACGCCACAGACGGCCCATGTGGATGAGGGGAAAAAGGGCGGCTGTGGCGAGGGAGAAGACGGTCAGGACCTCCGCGGCGCGCGTCACCGGCCGGCGCCACTCCGCCTGGCACAAGCGGAGGATCGAGGAGATCATGACGCCTGCGTGGCTGATCCCGACCCAGAAGACGAAGTTGACGATCATGAAGCCCCAGAAGATGGGGCGGTTCAGGCCGGTCACCCCCAGGCCGAAGGTGGCCATGATGAATACCGAAGCGACCGCGAGGCCCAGGACCGCAGCGAGGAAGAGCGCCGCCGGCCAGAACCAGGGGGGCGTCTCCAGCACCGACCACAGCAACCGCTGGTTTACCTGCTCTTCGGTTAGGACCCTTCGCTCTTGCACCCTTACACTCCCCGTAGAGGCAGTAGGTAGTAGGCAGTAGCCAGAAAGCGGGAGGCCGGGAGGGGCGAGGGAACTGCCTTCTGCCTTCTGCCTTCTGCGTTCTGGATCATTGCGGTTTCCCAATCACCACAACCGCGCTCCTGACCAGGGACCGGTGCCGGGTCAACAACTGCCCCTCCTTTAACTCCCAGAGGGACACCGCTGGGATGAACCGCATCGCCAGCAGATAGAGGAACGCGATGCCGCCGATGGCGCCAATGAAGACCAGGATGTCCGCGAGGTCCGGCATCCTGGTCGCCGGGGTGTGCTCGACAAGGTGAGCGGTCACGTCTTCAACCCCGAAGGCGCCGGCATAAATCCGTATCCGATCCATGAGATTCCCGAAGATAATGATCACCCCGGCCAGGATGGGCCCTCCGATGCTCACCCTGATGGGGTTCCAGATGAGCAGGAACAGCGGAATGACGAAGTTACAGAAGAAGCTGGCGATGAAGGGCCAGAGGTACGGGCCGAAGATCACGGTCATCAGCACCCCCTGCTCGGGGGGCGTCCGGCCGTACCAAAAGATGATAAAACCGGACCACCAGAAGTAAAACCAGAGCATGGAGAAGGACATCATCAACTTGGCGGGGTTCCAGAATTGGTCCAGGGCTATGAACCGTCGATAACCGCCGAAGGCGCGCAGCAGGGCCAGGGCCACCACCAAGGTGGCCAAACCGGCCTGGATGCTGCTGATGGCGAGGAAAGCGGGAAAGATGGGATCCCGCCAGCCGGGCACCAAGGAGATGGCCAGCTCTACCCCCACCATGAACTGCATGAAGACGAGCATCATCAGGTAGAAGATGCCCAGGTAGGTGATGGCGTTGCTCATCACCTTCCATTGGTGCGGGGTACCGAGCCAGGGACCGGTGAGGAGGCCCCGCCGGGCCCCGGCCCCGGCAGGCAAGATGCCTGCGCTCCCAGGCCATGCGCTCCCAAGGCGTGCGTTCCTAAGGGCGGTTCCAGAGCGGTCGAGGACCGTGGCGACGTCGGGCCGCGCGGAGGTGTAGAGGAGGCCAAGGCCGCACACGACCAGGGCGATCATGCCCAAAAGCAAGGGGAGCTGTGGCGCGCCGGGCCAGGCAACCCAGAAGGTCATGCGCCCTTCTAGCGGCGGCAAGACAGGCAGCAGCGGTATGAGCAGCAGCAGGTTGATGATCCCCGATACCGTAAACAGCTCGGCGGCTCGCACGAGGGGTTTTCGCCAGAAGCCTTTGGTGAGGCGGGTGGCTACGGACAGCAGGGGCGCCGCCTGTGCGGTGGAGAGGATGAAGCCGATGGTGGCGGCGTAAAACCCCCATGCCGCACGGTCCTGGTAGCCGCCGGCGATGCGCATCCCCACGCCGACGACTCCCAAGATGAGCAGGATGCCGGTGATGGCTAACCATATCCCGCCGGGCGGCCGTGGGGCCAGGGCCTCGGCCGTGAGGGCTTCGGGCGTCTCCGGCAGGTGCGGCCGGGGATCAACGTGGGGGCGGTGGCCGTTTTGATGGGTCATGGGCTACCCGCCCTCAGGCAACGCCGTCCCTTTGGCGGGGGCGGTACCAGTCCGGCCGTTATGCCGAGGGAGGGATGGAGCACGGGCGCTCCCGCCCGTGCACACAGGCATGAGTGCCTGTGCTCCATGCCTAGTGGGCCGCTGCTGGCTTCTCTGGCGCATTGGGGTCGACTTTCTTCAGGTACGTGACGGCCGGTTTGGTGCCGAGGTCATCCAAAAGGTGATAGGCCCGGGAGTCCTTCGACATCTGGGCGACCCTGCTGTTGGGTTGGTTCAGGTCGCCGAACACGAGGGCGCTGGTGGGGCAGGCCTGGACGCAGGCCGGCTGGACCTCTCCATCGCGGATGGAGCGTCCCTCATCCTTGGCCGTCCGCGTCACCCGGCGGATGCGTTGCAGGCAGAAGGTGCACTTCTCCATGATCCCCTTGCTGCGAACGGTCACGTCGGGGTTCAGGTACTCGTTCATCGGCTCAGCCGGGCGCTGCGCCGCTGGAACCAGTTCCAGGTGGGGCGACGCGGTGCTTCGCTCCCAGTAGTTGAAGACGCGAGCGTGATAGGGGCAGTTGTTGGCGCAGTACCGGGTGCCGACGCACCGGTTGTACACCTGGACGTTCAGGCCTTCGTTGTTATGGTAGGTCGCATACACGGGGCAGACGGGCTCGCAGGGGGCGTTTTCGCAGTGCTGACAGAGGACGGGGATGAAGCGCGCCTTGACGTTCGGGTACTCGCCCTCCCAATAGCGCTCGATGCGAAGCCACAGCATCGCTCGCTTTTGCTGAGCGATGTCCTCGGTCGTCATGAGCTGGTTGTTCTCCGCCTGGCAGGCGATGACGCAGGCTTGACAGCCGGTGCAACGATCGATGTCGACCACCATCCCCCATTTACGTTCGGCCATAGTTATCCCTCAACTCGTAACCGTGATGCGTGGTACGTGATGGGTGATACGTGATACGTGATGGGTGGTACGTGATGCGTGAGCCCCTCCCCAACGCATCAAGCGTCACGCCCTTGTTACCTTGACCACCTCGTAGTCCTCTGGTTGGGTGGCGGTGAGGCCACCCTCCAGGCGGGCGAGCCTGTAGCTGCGGCCTGTCTTGATGATGCGCACACGGGTGGCGCCCCAGGCGAGGGCGCCGGTCTCAGTGTCCTGCTGCGGCGCCAGAATGGAGAAGGGGTTGGCGCCCCGGCGTTCGGCATAGCGCCCTTGGAAGGTGTGGCCTTGTCCCGCGGGCATGGCCACGATGTTGGGGGCTATGCCGGGATAGACGTAGACCGGCGCCTCGAGCCGTCCCGCTGGGGATTCCACGATAACGATATCCTCGGTGTTCAGCCCCATCTCGCGAGCGACGGCCGGGTTCAGCTCGACCCAGCTCTGCCACATCACCGTGGTCATCGGGTCTGGGGTCATCTGTAACCATGGGAGGTGGGCGCCACGGCCGTCGGTTACACCGTGGCCGGGAAAGATGACGAGATGGAAAGGGAAGTCCTCTCGAGCCCCGGCGAACTGGGGCTCAACTGCCTGGCGCGGCAGCGCCGGAGGGGCAGCGGGCGCCTGCGGCCGCTGCTGGGAGTCCCACCAACCTCCGCGCTGGAGCACGCCGGTCCAAAAGCGGTCGAACTCAGAGGATCGGACAGAGCCCCGGTTCAGGCCGGACAGCTTTGTCAAAGAAGCCCGCAGGGGGCCTTCCTTGTAGTTGTCCCAGGGGAGGGCTTCCCGTACCGGGCCACCCAGCCGCCGGGCAACGTCCAAGAGGACATCCATGAAAGAGCGGGTGTCGTACAGCGGTCGGACCACCGGCTGCTGAAGACTCAGGGTCTCGAAGGCTCCATTGGTCCGGTCCTGGCTGGCAGCCGGGTTGGGCACGTGGTCCCCCCAAGCCTCGAGGAAA
>CAZPYZ010000057.1:11307-12701 GCA_964590215.1 uncultured Dehalococcoidia bacterium
TTATGCACCAGGAACATGTTCACCGGCCGGGGCTGACGCTCCCGCATGCGGGTGGCCAGGCTGCGCCAAGCGCCGAAGTTGGAGGGTGAAAGCTCGACGCCGAAATCATCTATGCCGAACTCCGGCCTGACCTGAACGCCTCCGGCCTTGCCCACGTTGTCGACGAGGTAGTTCAGGGTATAGATGGCGGTCAAATTGAAGAGACCGCTGGTATGGCTGCCGGCCTCGATCCCGCCGATGGCCAAACTGGGCCGGCCTCGGGCGAAGGCCCGGGCCATCTGCGTGATCCGTTGGGGGGGCACACCGGTGATCCGGCTCGCCTGCTCGGGACGAAAGGCCGCGAGGGCGGCCGCGCCGCCAACCGCGCTGGCCGCGGCGGTGTTCGCCAGGTTTTCCGATACCAGCACGGAGGCGATGCTCATCGCCAGCACGCCCTCCGTACCGGGGTTGACGGGCACCCATTCGTCGGCGTTGGCCCCGGTCATGGAGAGGCGGGCCTCGGCCTGCACCAGGTAACCTCGCTGGCCCGTACGGCCCTGCCGGAAATCGCCATAGAGGCGGTTGTACTGGACCTCCGAGAGGGTAGGACCGAGAAAGTTCGCGCCGAAGGAAAGGATGTAGTTTGCCCGACCGATGTCGAAGATGGGCAGGCCCGAGGATCCGAACACGCGACGGGACGCGGCCCGCAGCACGGTCTGCTCCATAGGCTGGTAGGTGAGGAGGCCGGCGCCATAGGAGCTGGCAAAGCGCTGCACGATGTTGGCGGCAAGGCCCGCCATAGGGGCCGTTGCCAGGACCACCTGGTTTGCGTTGCCTTGGTCCCGCTGGTCCTTTAGCCGGTCTGCGAGCTCCTGAAGCGCGTCCTCCCAGGCGACGACCTGGTATTGCCCGGAGCCCCGGGGGCCGGCGCGCCGCAGCGGTGTCCGGATCCGGTCCGGGTGGTAGAGTTCCTGAACGCCCGCCAGGCCGCGCACGCACAGCTTGCCGCGGTTGACGGGGTGGTCCGGGTTCCCTTCTATCTTTTTCGCCCGTCCTTCCACTACCCGCACGATGAGGCCGCAGCCTGCCTGGCAGGCCGTGCAGGTAGTGGCGTACCAACTCTCGAAACTATTGGGACTGTCCTCGGGCAGGTCGCGGGGGCTTTGGATGATCAACTCTCGTTCGGGGGCGGAGCAGCCAGCGAAGAGCACCGTGCCGGCAGCAGAGGCTCCAGTGGCTGCCAGGAAGTCGCGTCGGGAGATACTCACGACTGGCCCAGCCCCAGTGTCATTCCGAACCCGGTGAGGAATCTCCCCCTCGATGGTGACGCCACCGGCCCTCCCGGAGATTCTTCGCTGACGCTCAGAGCCTGTGAAAGAATCGCCCAAACCGGTAGAGCGGGTCCTTGTGGCCCG
>CAZPYZ010000058.1:0-6503 GCA_964590215.1 uncultured Dehalococcoidia bacterium
ACCGGAGAGTTCCTCTACCTGCAAGAAGGCAGCAAAATCCGGGTCCGGGATGCGGCGACGGGCGAGATACAAGCCGAGGCGCCGAGCGGGTTGATCTCGCCCGACTGGAAGACTGTCTATCCCCTTGCCAACGTCGCTCGTTACTCAGCCGACGCACCGGAAGGCCGAACGACGGTGCTTGCCATGGACCTCTTCGGCGAAACGCTGCGGTCCTTCGATCTGCCCGGGGAGTTTCATATCGCTACGCCCGCCCCCGGGAAACCCGCCGGTCTCAGCGCGAACGGCCGGACCCTCGTGCTCCCGCAGCGACAGGGCTCCTCCCCAACGGCCACTCGCTTTGCCGTCCTCGACACCTCCTTCGAGTCGCCGGCGAAGTACGTCGATCTGCCCGGCCCCTTCAGCTTCGACGCGCTTTCCCCGGACGGTAAGACCCTCTACCTCATCGAGCACGCGGCCGGGGACGCCTACGCGTACCGGGTGCGGCGGTACGTGCTCGCGACGAGCGCCTTGGATCCGCAGCCCGTTGTGCTGAAAGGAGCGAACCCTCATGAGTTGATGCAGGGTTCGCCTGCAGCCCAAGTGACCTCGCCGAGCGGCGAGTGGGTCTACACCCTCTACAGCAACTACCAGAAGGGCCCCTTTATTCATGCCCTGCAGACCAACGGCAACGGCATCGCCTGCATTAACCTCGGCTCGGACTGGCGCACGGACGAGCGACATGAGGCCGATGCTACGTGGTCCCTGGCCTTGAGTCCCGATGGAGGCACGCTCTATGCGGCCAACGCAGCTTCAGGGTTGGCCGCATCTATCGATGTGGCGAAGCACTTCGGGGTCATCCGCCGGACGAGCCTGCCCCGACCTTCCGCAGGCTGGTTCACCGTCCCCCTGGCGGAGGCCAAACCCCATGTCCGGGGCGGCGTTGCCGTCTCCCCTGACGGCTCGACCCTTTACGCCATCGGTCGGAAAGGACTGACCGTGCTAACCGCCCGCGACCTCTCTCTGCGCAAAACGCTCCTATCCGACCGCGCGCTAACGAGCGTCGCGGTGAGCCCCGATGGGGAGCGTTTCTACGTGGCGGGAATGGGCGGCGATGTGTTACGGCTGGATGCCGGTAGTGGGGCCGTGTTCGGCGCCCTCAGCTCTGCACCCGGCTACCTCTTGCGGGTGGGAGAGGGCTAGACCGCCCAGAGCAGGCCCGCAAGCTCATCAAGGGCCCATAGCTCCCTGAGATCGAGCTGTATGGGGTCAGCCTCCGGCCGGCACCGTCTCCACCACGACCCCGACGGGGTGCGCTGAACCGCACGCGCCCCCGTCCCCTTCAAGATTCTTTGGTCCGCTCCCGCCCCTTCCCACCACCCCTACTCTCTCAAGGATGGCAGGCTGCGCTTGTCATTCCTGGCGAGTGGGGCGAACGCCCAGCGAGGCCTCACTATGATAAATTAAGGGCTGTCGCCCCCTTTTGGAACCATGGACCTCGTCGAGATCCAGCACCTCTCAAAGCACTTTGGTCCACATCAGGCCCTAGAGGACGTTAGCTTTTCCATCGGCCAGGGGGAGGTCATCGGCCTTCTGGGGCCGAACGGCGCGGGGAAGACCACTACCCTACGGACCATCGCCGGCTTTCTTCCCCCCAGCAGTGGTGTGGTTCGCGTCGCCGGCTATGATGTCCTGACCCACTCTCTGGAGGCGCGCAGGCGGCTGGGCTACCTACCCGAGAGCGTGCCCCTCTACACGGAAATGACGGTGCGCGACTTTCTCTCCTTCATCGCGCGTGCCCGCAACCTCGGGGGCGTGACCGCACGCCGGGCCATCGTCAATGCCCTGGAGGAGTGCAAACTCGAAGACGTGGTTCACACCATCATCGGGCGGCTCTCCCGCGGCTATCGCCAGCGGGTCGGTCTCGCTCAGGCCATCCTGCACAGCCCGGAGGTCCTGGTGATGGACGAGCCCACGGTGGGCCTTGACCCTCGCCAGATCACAGAAATCCGGGAGCTGATCCGGGAGTTGGGAGCTCGGCGGGCCATCCTCCTCAGCAGCCACATCCTCCCAGAGGTGAGCCTGCTCTGCCAGCGGGTGGTCATCATCAATGAGGGGAGGGTGGTGGCTGAGGACAGTCCAGACAACCTCGTGGCTCGCATCTCCGGCGGCCAGCGGTGGACGCTAGTAGTGCGGGGCCCCAGGCCGGACATCGAGGAGGCGCTCCGTGCCCACCCCGCGGTGGTCGCGCTCGATGCGCAGGAAGTGGATGGCGCAACGAGGTTCACGGCCGATTGCGGGTCTCAGGATGCCGTCGAAGAACTGGCCTCCTTGGTGACCACCAAGGGGTGGGGCCTGCGGGAGCTCCGGTCCGCGGGCATGAGCTTGGAGGATGTCTTCTTGCGGTTGACCACGCGGGAGACCGTGGACGAATCAGAGCAACTGGCTCAGGCGACCCCGCCTGCACAGGATCCATGAAAGCCATCGCCACCATCGCTGCCCGAGAATGGGGAACGTACAGCGCATCTCCAGTAGCCTATGTCGTCGCCGCCGTGTTCCTGGCTCTGTCCGGGTATCTTTTTTCGCTGATCTTGTTCAGCAGCCGGCAGGCGACCCTTCGGTACTTGTTCGACAACATCGGCTTTCTCTTGGTGCTGCTCGCGCCGCTCATTACCATGCGTCTCTTCGCCGAAGAACGGCGGACCGGCACGGTGGAACTCCTGCTGACCCTGCCCTTCCGAGACACCGAGGTGGTGCTGGGGAAGTTCACCGCGAGCCTGTTGTTGCTCGGATTGATGCTGCTGCCTACCCTCTGGTATGTGGCGCTGCTGCTTTTCGTAGCTAGGAGTGTGCCCGATCTGGGCCCGCTGGCAGCGGGCTATCTTGGTGTGGTCCTTCAGGGAGCCGCGCTGTTGTCCTTGGGGCTGTTCGCGTCCTCCCTGACCTCTAATCAAGTGGTGGCGGCGGTGGTGGCGTTCACTATCGGACTGGCCTTCTGGCTCATCGGCGCCGTCGGGAACTTTGTCGGTGGTCCTCAAGTCGCGGAGATCCTGCGCTACCTCACCTTCCCGGAGCGGTTCCAGGACTTCTCCCGGGGGATCATCGACCTCCGCTCCGTGGTGTTCTACGTTAGCCTGACGGTGGGATTCCTCTTCTTGACGTATACGTCGTTGCAGACCAGGCGATGGCTGTGACTGACCAGCGTCCAACGTGCAAAGTCCAAGGTCCCACGGGACAGGTCTACTTCGGACGTTGGGCCTTGGACTTTGGCCCCGGGTGGCCATGGCCGTGACCTCAGCCCCGGATACGCTTGGCCCCACCCGCGAACGTGTGCGGATCTTCCGCTATGGCGGAAACACGCTGGCGATGGTGTTGCTCGCCACGGCCGTGTTGGTCATCGCTAACCTGCTGTCAGGACGGCTCAAGGTGCGTTGGGACCTTACGGAATCCGGTATCCACACTCTGTCGGAACAGACGAAAAACGTCCTGGCGTCACTGCAGGGGCCGGTCAAGGTGACAGGCTTCTATTCGGACTTCTCTCAGCCGAGCCGGCAGCGTGCTGAGGATCTGCTGCGGGAGTACCAGGCCCAGACCGACCGGCTGCAGGTCGAATTCGTGAACCCCGACCAACAGCCGGGTCGCGCTCGGGAATTGGGGATCCAGCAAGACGCGGTGCTCATTCTCCAGTCCGGCGACCGCCGGCAGGACGTGATCACGCCGACAGAGGCACAGATCACGGGGGCTCTCCTGAAGCTTGGCGGCGGCGCCCAGCCTTCGGTGTACTTCCTGGCCGGCCATGGTGAGCGGAGCGTCGATGACTCCAGCGGTACCGGCTACAGCATCATCAAGAGCGCTCTGGAGCGGGATAACTTCAAGGTCCAATCCCTGAACCTGGCCACGACGGCGGACGAGTCGTGGAAACAGGGTGTCCTGGTGCTTAACAGTGGATCACGAGTCAGCAATGTGGGAGGGCGGGTTCAAGTGTTACCGGCCTCTCCCCTCCTCCCCCAAGAGGTGGAAAAGGTGCAGGTGTTTCTCAAGGAGGGGGGGCGGGCGCTGTTCCTCCTTGCCCCGGGGGCTGATCCCTCCTACGCGGCGCTATTGTCGGCCTATGGCCTGCGGACGCCCGAGGGGCTTGTTCTTGACCCAGTCTCCCTGGGTGACTTGAGCACGCCGGCGGTGCAGAGGCCGGCCACCTCGACAGTGACGGAGGGGCTGCCCCTGACCATCTTTCCCCAGGCAACCGCCCTCCTGGAGGCAGGAGAAAAACCCCAAGATGTCATCACGCAACCCTTGATGGAGAGCAGCGGTGAAAGCTGGTTGGAAACGGACCCCCGGGTGGCCCGCTTCGACGAAGGCACTGACACCAAGGGCCCCCTCCGCCTGGCCGTCACTGCGGAGGGGCCCGGAACAGGCGAGAAACGGGGGCGGGCCGTAATCGTGGCCAGCGCGGATGCCTTCGCGAACGGGGTACTCCAGAGTTTCGTCGGCATCGGCAACCAGGACTTTTTCCTCAACTCCGTGAACTGGCTGGCTCAGCAGGAGGCGGCGATCGGCATCCGGCCGCGAGAGAGCCAGGAGCCGACCGTGCTGCTCACCCCTGGACAACAGCTCCTCGTGCTGGCGACGTCCGTCCTCTTGTTCCCTGCGTTAATCCTTTTTTGGGGCATAGGCACCTGGTGGAGCCGCAGATGATAGTCCACAGCCCAAAGTCCCCCGCCCCCAGCCCTTGGACGTCGGGTGTGGGGCGCTGAGCTTTGGACCTTGGACTTTGGACTACCCGGTGAACCCGCGCATCACCATCGGCCTTGGCGTTCTACTCGTCATCCTGGGCGCCTTCTATGTCCTTGGCGGCGGCACCGAGACCCCTGGGGGGTTTACCGGGGCCGGCACCCCAACGCCGGTGCCGCCCGAGATCATCGGGTACAGCGTTGGGGAGATAACGCGGGTGACGGTGCGCTCCGGCAGCGACACGCTGGCCCTACAGCAGGATCCTTCCGGGACCTGGGTGTACGGCCGTGGCCTCGCCGAACCGTCCAACGCCGTTGACCAGGGACGATGGGGGAGTGTGATGGCGCGCCTCGGGAACCTCAAGGCCCGGGGGCGCGTATCCGATGCCCTTGCGGACGCCCAGAAAGGGGAGTACGGGCTTGTGCAGCCTGAGATAGAGGCGATGGTCGGCAGTGACCGAGACCGCGTGACCCTCCAGATCGGCGCTCAAAACCCGACCCGGACCGGCTACTATGCGCAGCTTGCGGGTGCGGCCGCCCTCTACCTGGTCGACACTCTGCTGGTGGATGACCTCAAGCGCCTCTTGACGCAGCCCCCCGACCCGCCTACCCCGACGCCAGTGCCGACAGCCACACCCGCCCCGGAAGGAACCGCCACACCCGGCCCTACTGAGACACGCACCCCTTAGCGATGTTGCTCACTATGATGAGCCGGCTCCCCCTCCCCATACTGGCGGTCATCGCACCCTTTGGCGCGACCATGCTGATGCTTCATGTCCCACTGCGGTCCCCCGAGGCTCGCCTGAACCCGCCAGGGACCGTCCTCCTGGATGCGACCGGCGAAGTCATCTACCGGGACGTGTCGAAAGGGCTCCACATCCCGGTGGCCCTGAACCAGGTCGCCCCGGCCGCGGTCCAGGCGACGGTCGCCGCCGAGGACCAGCGTTATTGGTCTCACCCTGGCATCGACCCCATCGCCATCGCCCGTGCCGCCCTCAAGTGGCGAGAGGGACCTTCCGGCGCCTCGACTATCACCCAGCAACTGGCCCGGCGCCTCTATCTAGGCAATTTCGAAGGACCGGCCTGGGCGCGCAAGGTCTTTGAGATCCTCCTTGCCCTCAAGATGGAGAGACATTACTCGAAGCAGCACTTGCTGGAGCTGTACCTCAACGAGGTCTACTACGGGCGGGGCGCCTATGGGATTGAGGCTGCCGCGAGGGCCTATTTCGGTGTCTCCGCGCGGGACATCGACCTTGCGCAGGCGGCGCTGCTGGCGGGGCTTCCCCAACTCCCCGGCATCTACGATCCCGTGGCGGACCCTCGTCCCGCCCGTGTCCGCCAGGCGTACGTGCTCACGAGAATGGCTGCCACGGGGCGCATCTCACCGGAGGAGGAGCTGTGGGCCCGGGAAGAATCGTTGAGCTTCGTCGCCCGAGACCCTCGCCCCGTCGCACCGCATTTTGTGCAGTATGTCCTGGAGGAGGTGGACCGATTAGGACTGGGTGGCATCCAAGGATCAGTAATCGAGACCACCCTGGACGTGGCGTTGCAGCGCGAGGCGGAGCGTAGCGTCCGGGCGCGATTGGGGGAGTTGCGAGACCACCAGGTGGGCGAGGCGGCGGTCATTGTGATGGAGCCCGGGACGGGGAGGCTCCTTGCCATGGTCGGCAACGCGGACTTCTGGGACGGCGATGCTGGGCAGGTGAATATTGCGTTGCAGCCCAGGCAGCCGGGCTCTGCGCTCAAGCCCTTCCTTTACGCCGCCGCCTTGGAGCGGGGTTACACCGCGGCCACTCC
>CAZPYZ010000058.1:6513-12678 GCA_964590215.1 uncultured Dehalococcoidia bacterium
CTCGACGTTCTCACCAACTTTCAGACGCCTGAGGGACCGTATTCCCCCTTGAACTACGACCGCCGCTTCCACGGGGTGATCCCGCTCCGTGTGGCGCTCGCCTCTTCGTACAACGTTCCGGCGGTGCGGGTGCTGGACGAGATTGGAGTGGAGGCGTTTCTGGAGATGGCCCACCGCTTCGGCCTGGAGACCCTGGGCCGGGCGCCCGCGCACGGACTTGCGCTGCCGCTGGGCGGAGGCGAGGTGACGCTGCTGGAGCTGACGAACGCGTACGCGGCCTTGGCGGCGGGCGGCGTCTTGGCGAAACCGGTGGCCGTCACCCGCGTACGGGATACTGCGGGCCGGGTGTTATACGAATCGCCGCATGCGGGACGGTCGCCCTCGGCCGCATGCGGAGGGGAGGCAGCCTGCACCACACCCGCGGCGCGCACCCTGGCCCCGGAGCACGCTTACCTCCTGGCGGACATCCTCAGCGATCCCGCGGCGCGTCAGCCAGGCTTTGGCTACGCTCCGGCGCTGGAATTGCCCTTTCACGTTGCGGTCAAGACGGGTACGTCGACCGGCTTCCGGGACAACTGGACCGCAGGGTTCACCGGGAACCGGGCGGTGGGCGTCTGGCTGGGCAACGCAAACGGCCGGCCGATGGACAACATCTCTGGGGTTGACGGCGCGGCGCCCATCTGGCGCGACGTGATGCTGGCAGCCTCCCGCGCGGCCGGCGCTCCATGGCCGGCCCGCCCTGCGGAGGTGGTGGAGCGCGCTGTCTGCGCCCCCACCGGCATGCTTCCCGGCCCGCATTGCCCCTCCCTGGTGCGAGAGCTCTTTGTCCGCGGGACTGAGCCGGCGCAAACCGAGCGAATCTACGGGCAGGACGACCGCGGGCTGCGCGTGCGCTACCTGAGCGAGGAGGCGACACCCTGGGCCCTCGACGCCGGTGTCGCGGTGGTTCCGGCATCTGACGATATCCCGCGGGTCCTGTTCATTCTCCAGCCAGCCAATGGCACGACGCTGTACCGCTCACCCGAGCTGCCCGATCAGGAAACCATCCTTAGAGCAGCCGCTCCCATCGAGACGGAATCGGTAGAGTTCCTGGTAGACGGCTTGTCCGTGGCGACGGCCGTGGGCAGGGACCCTCGGGCTATCTGGGCTCTACAGCCAGGTCAGCACCATCTCGAAGTGGTTGCCCATCTGCCGGGAGGGGGCCGCCTGCAGACCGGGTCCCGCTTCGAGGTCCGCTAGAAATGGTTACGCGTGATTCCCAGCCGGCCGAGGAATCCGGAAGGGGGGCAGAAGCACCGCTGAACCGTTGGGCGCTGGCCGCGTCGCTGGGCGCCGCCCTGCTTCTGATCCTTGCCATCGGTGTCTACGAGGGGAGGCAACGATCGCCCCGCCCAGCTGCCCTGGAGCCGCCGGGATTCGAGCTTGTCCCGGAAGGGGATGAAGTGCCCCGGCTGAGCCCAATCCGGGTAACGTTCCCCGCGCCTCCATCCAACCGGGAGCCGGCCCGCCTGCTGCAGTTGGAACCGTCTGCTCCCGGTAGGTATCTCTGGGTCGGCGAACGTACTCTGCAGTACCAGCCGGATTTCCCCGGACTGCTGCGAGGCCAGGCGTATCGCGTGGCGGTCGCCAGCGATGCCGCCGGTGGCCTGCCTGAAGGCTACTCCCGCCAGTTTACTACCGAAGGCCGCCTCAAGGTCGAGCACGTCATCCCCCAGCCGGGCGACTCCGAGGTCCCGACCACGGCTCAAATTCTCGTCGAGTTCAGTCGCTCTGTGGCCCCCCTTACGGTGCTGCAGGAGCCGGCGATCCCGTCACCCCTGGAGGTGGAGCCCCTCATCAGAGGGAAGGGCGAGTGGATCAATACCTCGCTGTATCGCTTCGTGCCGGAGAACCTGGAACCCAGCACCGAGTACCGGCTGCGCATCCGGGCCGGCCTGACTGCGGCCGTGGACGGTGTGCTCAAAGAGGATTACGCGTGGACCTTCCGAACTATCAGTCCTCTGGTCATATCCGTGTCGCCGGACCGGGCCCAGGCCGGGACGGCTGAGCCGGTGCTGGTGAGGTTCAACCAATCGATGGACCGCCTGTCCGTCGAGGCGGGGTTTCGCCTCTGCTATCTGGGGCCCGTGGCCCAATCCGCCCCGCTCGGCCCCGGACCCAGTACCGTTCCTCCCGCTGCCCCGCCCGGTGGGCCCGCGCCCCGATTACCGCCGGATCCTCGAGGGCAGCCGGGCACAACTGCCCAATCATCTGGGGCTGACTGCGCCACAGCGGTCCCAGGAAGCTACGTCTGGTCAGAAGGGGACTCCATCCTCACCTTCAAGCCCAGCCTCCGGCTCGAGCCGGAGGCTCGATATGGGGTGGCGCTCCCCGGCGGCCTGATCAGCGTCCGCGGCGGCCTGAGCCGGGAGGCATGGCGGACGACCTTCGCGACCGTCGGGCTTGCCCGAGTGGTCTTGACGCGCCCCCAGAGCGGGGCAAGCGACTACCCGTCACGCGCTGCGGTATTCGTCCAATTCAGCAACCCCATGGACGCGGAGTCCTTCGAGGGCCTCTTCTCCATCAGCGGCATCGAGGCTAGCAAGCTCCGGGTGAACTGGCAGTCCACTGGGCGGACTCCCGAGGAGCGGGTGCAGGGGGCGGTGAGCCTGGTGGCGAACCTGGCTCCCTCCACCCAGTACACGGCGCGCATTGCGGCTGGTGGCAAGGACCGGTGGGGCCAGCCCTTCGAGCTGTACAGTTTTTCTTTCACCACTGCGCCGCTGCCCTCGACCGTCTCGCTGGCGATCCCCACAACTCATGCCACCTACTCGGCCAGCGGTGAGCAGTTCCTCTACTATCGCGGCACCAATGTCGAGGAAGTCACCTTCAGCCTCTATGAGCTGACAGACGATGAGGTCCGGGCGGAGCGGAGCAGCCCCCCGGCGCGGCAGCCCTTGCGCCGCTGGACCGAGCGCACCGCTGGGGAGCTGAACCAAACCATCCTGGCGTCGACATCCCTGGGAGGTGCCGGGCGTCTCCCGCCGGGCGATTATTTCCTCTCGACAGGAGGCACGCAGTTCGGCTCGTTCATGACCTTCAGCGTGGTCAACACGGTTCTGGTCGTCAAACACTCACCCCGAGAGCTGTTGGTGTGGGCGCTGGACCACGATACCGGCTCCCCGGTCGCGAACGCCCCCGTCCGCTACGTTCCCACGCCTGACCCAAGGCAACCACCGGGCGCGAGGGAGGAGCAGGTGGCGACCACGGATGGGCGCGGTCTCGCCAGCTTTCACTTCGAGGCGTCCCCTGAGTCTTGGCGGTACCCGAGCGGCACCGTCAGGTTGGACCACCAGGGCCGCCGGGGGATCACGGGCTTGAGCTGGAACTACGGCGGCTACCCGTTCTCCGTCGGCATACGCATTGATTTCAGCCAGCGGTTCTACGTGGGGCACCTCTACACGGACCGCCCTATCTACCGCCCCGGGGAAGAGGTCCACTACAAGGGCGTGCTGCGGGCCGAGGACGACGCGGTATACCAGGTGCCGCCCTCCGCAACCCAGCTCCGTGTGATCGCGAACGACTCCACCCGCAAAGAGGTGGGCCGGCACGAGGTGACGCTCAACGAGTTTGGCACTTTCGCCGGCGCCTTTACGCTCGACCCCGAGGCGCCCACCGGAGAGTACAGCATCATGGCCCAGTTGCCGACCCCCGGCGGTGCGGCCGGCGCGATCCCCTTCTATTCCATCGCAGACGTGACCTTCAGCGTCGCGGAGTTCCGGAAACCGGAGTTTCACGTTTCCGTGAACGCGGAGCGGGCCTCCTACGTGGCGGGTGATGCCATCGCGACGAACGCCCGCGCCAGCTTCTATTTCGGCGGCGGCGTCACCAACGCGCCCGTGAAGTGGTCGGTCCTGAGCCGGCCGTACAGCCTCCGGCCCACGGGCTTGGAGCAGTACTCGTTCTCAGACCAGGACTCCTTTCGCACCGCCGAAGTCCGGGAGGCTACCAGGGCGCAGGGGGTCGGGACCACGGACGGCCGAGGGATGGCCAGCTTCTCCGTCGCCGCCACCATCACCGGGAATGAAGGGCCTCAAACGTACCAGATCAGCGCCACCGCCCGCGATGAGAATGCCCAGGAGGTCAGCGGGAGCACAACGGTGACCGTTCACCCTGCAGAGATCCATGCGGGGATACGGCCGCTGAACTACTGCCCGGCAGTTGGGCAGGAGGTCTCCATCCAGCTAGTAACCGTCGACACTGCGGGCGCTTCTGCCGCCGGGAGGAAGGTCGCGCTTCAGATTTACAAACGGGAATGGATCACGGTAAAGGAGCAAACCCCCGACGGCTCCGGCGGACGGCGCTATCGCAGTGAGCCCAAGGACACCCTGCTGGAAACCCTCACTGCCACAACTGACGCCAAGGCGGTAGCCGCAGTGACTTACCGCCCAAAGGAAACGGGGGCGCTGCGGTTGGTGGCCGAGGTAGCGGACAGCAAGGGCCGGACGGCCCGCTCCGCAGCGTACCTGTGGGTCAGCGGCAGCGGCTACGCGCGCTGGCAGGTCCGAAACGACGATCTGCTGCAACTGGTGGCGGACAAGGACGAGTACCAGGTGGGCGACGTGGCGGAGGTGCTGGTGCCTTCGCCCTACGAGGGGATGACCGGCCTGGTGACGGTGGAGCGGGGCAAGATCCTCGATCGCAGCGTCCGTCCCTTCACCGGCAACAGCGAACGGCTGCGGGTACGCATCGAAGAGCATCACATCCCCAACATCTTCGTATCGGTGGTGCTGTTCCGGCCGCCTTCGGCAGAAGACCCGGTCCCCCGGTATCGAGTGGGGTACGTGAAGCTCCCCGTGTCCACTGTGAGCCGAACCCTTACGGTCACGGTCCAGCCGGACCGGGAACGGACGCGGCCGGGAGAACAGGTCAGGTTCAACGTGCGGGTGACCGATGCGACAGGCAAGGGGGTGCCTGCTGAGGTTTCCTTGGGCGTCGTGGACAAGGCGGTGCTCGCCCTTGCCGAAGAACGCTCGCGGACCGGGCTCCGGGCTTTCTGGTTCGAGCGCCCCCTGGGGATGACCACCGCCTCATCCCTGGCGGTCTCCGTGGACCGGTCCAATGACCTCATCGTCGAGATGCCGGCAGGAGGCAAAGGAGGGGGTGGCGTCGAGGATGAGCGGATCCGGCAGGAGTTCCGCAACACCGCCTTCTGGCGGGGCCAGCTCAAGACCGACGCCGAAGGAAGGGTCAGCGTCGAGGTGACCGTTCCAGACAACCTCACCACGTGGCGGGCTCAGGCCCGCGCGGTGAGCGGCGACATCCTGGTCGGCGAGGGGACCAGCGAGGTGATCTCCACCCAGCCGCTGCTGGTGAGGCCGGCCCTGCCCAGGTTCCTGCGGGTGGGAGACCGGGTGACCCTGCGGGTCCTGGTGCAGAACGGCACCGAAGCGAGGATGGACTTCCAGGCCTCCCTAGCGGCGGAGGGCATCGAGGTAGCAGGAGATCGCGCCCGCCGCGCCACGGTGGCGCCCGGCGAAGCGGCCTTACTGGAATGGCCTGGGACTGCCCCAGTGGAAGGTGAAGCCAGGCTCACTTTCACCGCGGTCGGCCCCGCGGGGCTACACGACGCCGTGGTCCAGAGGCTGCCTGTGCACTTGAACACCACGACCGAGACCATGTCGACGGGTGGGGTAGTGCGGGACGAGCCGCGTTCAGAGGCCATCTACCTACCGCATTACGCACTGGCCAGAGGTGGCCGGCTGCAGCTCGCCGCTCAAGGGTCGCTGGCCGGTTCCCTCGCGCGGGAGCTGAAGAGCTACGAGCCCAGGCCCTGGGATGGTCCCCGCACTATTGCGGCCCGCGTCATCGCGGTGGCCGGCGTGCGCCGGGCCGAGCCGGAGAGACGGGAGGGCCTCCTCACGGACACCGCGCTCCGCCCGGAAGTGAGCCGGTTACTGGCTCTCCAACGAAGCGACGGAGCGTGGGCATGGTGCAGCCGCTGCGACCCTGACCCCAACGTCACGGGTTGGGCCTTGATCGCACTCGGCGAGGCCCGGCACGAGGGGCATGGGCGGGTGCTCTACAACGCACGCCCGTGTAGCCGCTGTCGCGGCAGCGGGGCTACCGCGGGGCACCGCACGGTCGACGTGCGCATCCCCGCCGGCGTCACCGAAGGCACACGGC
>CAZPYZ010000059.1:0-12612 GCA_964590215.1 uncultured Dehalococcoidia bacterium
GATAGAGCCCGGGGTCTCGGCAGTCGCGTGGCTGGGAATGCCGCCGGGGAAGGAGAACTGCTTGAAGAGCCGCTGCAGGCCCGCAGCGTCCTGGCTCACCTCGGGGTAGCGCTCGGAGTACGTGCCCTCCAGATAGCTGTTTGCCACCATAGCCGGCCCGCCGTGACCCGGCCCGCAGACGAAGATGGCGTTGAGGCCACGGTCCCGTATGACCCGGTTCAGGTGCGCGTAGATGAAATTGAGTCCTGGTGTCGTCCCCCAGTGGCCCAGGAGCCGCGGCTTAACCTGCTCCGGCTTCAGCGGTTCCCGGAGCAAGGGGTTTTCCAAGAGATATATCTGGCCGGCCGAAAGGTAGTTGGCCGCGCGCCAGTAGGCATCGATGAGCCGCAGGTCATGTTCCGAAAGGTGCTCGACCATGGCTTACTCCTGGCCGTGACGTTGGGTGGTGGCGGCTAACGGAGACCGTCCAGACAGCGGGCCGTTTCTCGGGCGATCAGTAACTCCTCATTGCTTGGGATCACGTACGCGCTGATCCCTGCGCCTTCGACGCTGATGCGCCCCTCGCTACCTACGGCGGCAGCATTGCGCGATTCGTCCAGGACCAGCCCGCACCACACCATGCCACGGCAGATGCTTGCTCGTATCGCCGGCGCATGTTCGCCGATACCGCCGCTGAAGAGGACCGCCTCCGCACCCCCGAGCGCGCTGAGGTACGCCCCCAGGTATTTCTTGGCTCGGTACGTGAACAGGTCGAGGGCGAGCTCCGCGCGTTCGTTTCCCTGCGCGACGGCCGCCTCCAGATCGCGCACGTCCCCAGAAACGCCCGATATGCCGAGCAATCCCGACTGCTCGTTTAGCAGGCGCTCCGCGTCCCCGAAACCGATACCTTCTTGACGGCACAGATAACCTATGGCCGCCGGGTCCACATCCCCTGAGCGCGTCCCCATCATCAGCCCTTCGAGCGGGGTGAACCCCATGGAGGTGTCCACCGCCCGGCCGCCTTGAATGGCAGTCACAGAACACCCGTTGCCAAGTTGGAACGAGATGAGGCTCGTTGCTGATTCATTGCGGCGGGTGAGCGCACAGTAGCGCTCTAGTGAGTAGGCGTGGGAGACGCCGTGGAAGCCGTAGCGCTGGATGCCGTGCCGAAGGGCGAGTTCGTAGGGCAGGGCGTAAAAGCGGGCCCGGGGAGGCAGCGAATGGTAGAAGCCGGTATCGAACACCGCGACCTGTGGGACGGCCTCACCTGCCATGTCCTTCGCAGCCAGGATGGCGGCGATGGCAGGAGGATTATGCAGCGGCGCCAGCGGGCTGAGACGGTCTATCTCCTCTATGACGGAACGGTCCAGCACGACCGGTCGACTGAATCGCTGGCCGCCATGTACCACGCGGTGCCCGACCGCGTCGGCGTCCCTGCCCAAGTGCTCCAGCAGGAGGGTGAATGCTGAGCGGTGGTCCGGAGCCTCAACGTCCCGCTTCATTTCACCGGCGTCTGTCCAAAGCGCCAGGCGGGCTGCTTCCCCGATCCTCTCGACAATGCCACGCCCCCTCTCGTTGCTCGTTTCTCCATCCATCTCCACTAGCACGACCTTTAGGGACGAGCTGCCGGCGTTAACGGCAAGGATGGTCATTCGGCTTGCCATAGCACCATCGTTGACCGCGCGACTCAGGAGAATCAGCCGGGACACACCCCAACCCGCGTGCCACGGGTTGGGGTGTCCCGCCGGCCTTGCTGGCCTCGGTTGGCCGGTACCTCGCTACGCGACCCGCCTCATGGTACTGGATGCGTCGCTGCCGCTCGCCATCGATCTCCTTCCACTGGTCAGCACGTTATAAAGGTAGGAGAGGAACCCTCCTGTGTACAGCCCGTACAGGAAGACCTCGCCAAGCCCCAGCACGAAGCTGCCAGGGCTTATCCACCTAAAACCCGGCAGTGCCGAGGACCAGAACTCATTCGCAAAGGCGCTGGGCGGCACCACCAAGTGGACCGCTACGCACAGGGTGTAGGTCACCGCGAAAAAGATCCCGGTCGCAAGAGCCACCGCTCGTACCTGGATCATGCATTGCCTCCTTCCCCAGCTCTCGCCTGGTCGCCTTACATGCGATGGGCTTGCGGAACAGGTACGTGCCCATGCTCCATCATCAGTCTCCGCTCGATCCCTGAGGGGAGGCTGAAGAGGGGCTGAAGCGATCCTGAGAACTGAGTGCTGGCACCACAGAGTACTCACCCTCCCCCATCCGCGTTGGGTCCCGGCGTAGATGTGACGCCCCGGCCCACAGGCGCTGCCGGGTGCGAGCCTCCGTTTGCTTGCTTACTTGATGGGGTGCGTTCGAGTATTTGGGCTCCCAACAGCCAAGGGGTAGAATCTGTCACGGGTGGCCCACAGCTGGCTGCTAGGAACCCAGGAGAAACTCAGGCAACGGAATGCCGCGCACCCGGTTGGACCAACTGTTGGTAGATCGCAGGCTTGCCTCCAGCAAGGAACGGGCCCGGTCTATGGTAATGGCAGGTTATGTGCAGGTAGGCGGCCGGCTGGTCATCAAGCCGGGGACCCTGGTCGCGGCTGGATCCTCCATCAGGGTCATCCAACCCCTCCCCTTCGTGAGCCGGGGAGGCCTGAAGCTGGCTCACGCACTGGACGTGTTCCACCTCTGCCCTCGGGGTCTCGCATGCCTGGACGTGGGGGCCTCCACAGGGGGGTTCACCGACTGCCTACTCCAACGCGGCGCGCGGAAGGTATACGCTGTGGACGTGGGTCACGGCCAGCTAGACTATCGTTTGCGCCAGGACCCGCGGGTTGACGTTATGGAAAGAGTGAACGCCCGCCATGGCATAGACCTGCCAGAGAAAGCGGACCTCGCTGCAATTGACGTGTCGTTCATCTCCTTGGAGTTGGTGATACCCCCAACCGCCCGGTGCCTGACCGCCGACGGCGTCCTCCTCGCCTTGGTTAAGCCCCAATTCGAGGCAGGAAGAGGGAAGGTGGGGAAAGGTGGGGTGGTGCGCGATCCGAAAGTCCATGCAGAGGTGCTTTCTCGCCTGATCAATTGGGTTGTCCGCGACGGTGGTTTGCGCCTAGCGGGCCTCACGCCGTCTCCGGTCCTCGGGGATGCGGGGAACCGGGAGTTTTTTCTGTGCCTGACCAAAGCCGCCTAGTCGGCATCCTGTTTCACCCTCGGGTGCCTGAGGCCCAAACTCTGGCCAAGAACCTGGCGCAGGTGCTGCACCAGCACGGATACCGCACGTGGGCGGCCTCGGCGTGGAATGAGGAGCCCGCAACCGGTCTGATGCCTGGGACCCAGGCCGTTGTCAGCGTCGGCGGAGACGGCACCATCCTTCGGGCGGCGCGGGCGGTCGTCCCCTATTCCACTCCCATCATCGGCATCCGCTTTGGCCGCCTGGGGTTCATCGCTGAGGTGCCGCCTGAGACCGCATTGCAGCGTGTTCCCGCGCTCCTGGAGGGCGAGGGCCACACGGAAGTGCGAGCCATGCTGGTAGCCACCCTGGCTCGCACCAAGCTGGACCCCAGCCTAGGGGAGAAGCACCACCCGCTGCTCGCAGGTGGCTCTGGGTTCCATGCCCTGAACGAGGTCGTGGTCGGCCGGGGAGCACCCGGGCGCCCCATCAACGTTCAAGTCGCGATCGATGGGCAGTTGCTGACGACCTATCGGGCCGACGGGGTTACCGTTGCCACCGCGACCGGGTCTACAGGGTACGCATTGTCCGCCGGCGGGCCCGTCCTCCTGCCCACGTCCGAGCGCTACGTGCTAACGCCAGTGGCCCCCCACGCCACCTTGGGAAACGCTATGGTGTTGGAGCCGGACAGCGTGGTGGAACTCACGGTGTACTCCGACCACGGGGCGAGTTTCAGCGTGGACGGACAGGTGGATGTGCTGATGGAGGACGGGGAAACCGTGACGGTCCGCAGGAGCCCCTACTCGGCGCGGTTTCTGCGATCAGGTAAGGGTGACCACTTCTACGCGAACTTGATCCACCGGCTTCGGTTTGGGGAGAGCGCAGGGTAAAGGAAGGGACGCGTCAAAGGTCCCCGGAGCGCAACAGCAGGTCCAAGACCGGGGCCGGTGCTATAGTGGGCGCTACCATGGCAGGACCTGCGGGATCCAATGACGGCGCACGGGCCGACGTGATCCTCAGCGCCCTGCGCCAGGAACTCAGAGAACTCGGGGAGAGCCCGGACGCCGGGTCCCTGGAACAAGCCACGGTGGGCATTCGGCACCCTCTCGAAGAGATGGAGCAGCGGTGGAAGCTCACGCCCAGGCCCTTCCGGTCAACCCTTCCAGTCATAGGCCCATTGGTCGCAGGCTTTCGGACCCTCTGGAACCAGGTGTCCACCCGCTGGTACGTTCAACCCCTCATCGAACAGCAGATGGAGTTCAACTCGGCTGTGCTCCGCCTGGCACAGGTGACCGTAAATGTCCTGGACGCTATGGACGGGCGGAGCCGGTGGGCTGAGCCAGCGGCCGATGACCGGACGAAGGTCGCCCTCGCCCATAGTCTCGCCCAGATGCAGGTCGTGCTGCGGCGGATTGAGGCGGAACTGGCCGTGCTGAAGGACCGCCGGTGGGAGGACGCGCTGGCGGACATCCGAGGGAGGCTGACGCGCCTGGAGGCAGCGGAGCATTCCTTGAGGGCCAGGTCCTTGCCCCCACCGGGAGAGAACCAGACAACGGGTGGCCCATCGCAGGCCACCCTCCCGATGCCCATCATTGACTACGTGAGGTTCGAGGCCCGATTTAGGGGCACACCGGAAGAGCTGAAAGAGCGACAAAGACCATACGTGGAGTATTTCCCGCAGGGACCGGTCGCCGACCTGGGCTGCGGGCGCGGGGAATTCCTGGAGCTTCTTCGGGAAGCCGGGATCGCAGCCAAGGGCGTGGACGGGGAACCGGGAATGATCGCCGCATGCCGGGAGCGCGGTCTGGACGTGGAGCAGGGTGACCTCCTGGAGTTTCTCGTAGGACAACAGGATGGGTCCCTGGCCGGCGTCTTCACAGCCCAAGTCGTCGAACACCTACCTCCGGCATCAATCATGGGCCTGTTGCATCTAGCGCATCAGAAGCTCAAACCCGGCGGCACGTTCTTGGCCGAGACCATCAACCCGCAATCCCTCCTGGCTTTGTCAAACAATTACACCTTGGATCTGAGCCACCGACAGCCGGTGCACCCGGAAACCTTCACGTTCCTTGCGGAGTCCGCGGGGTTCTCACCGGTGGAAGTGCGGTACTCCTCGCCGGTGCCGGAGGGAGCGCGCCTGCAGCCGGTCATTTCCGACGGGGAGATCGCCCGGGGGCTTAACGACAACGTGAAGCGGCTCAACGATCTGTTGTACGGCTACCAGGACTATGCTCTAATCGCTCGGAAGCCGGCTTGAGAGTCTGCGTCTGCGGGGTCCAAGTGCCCTTTGCGCGCGGAGGGTCAGAGTTACTGGTAGAGAGCTTGGCGGCCCAGTTGCGCCAACGGGCGGTGGAAACGGACGTCGTGCAACTCCCCTTCAAGTGGTACCCGAGGCCGGCGGTGCTGTCCCATGCGCTCGCGTGGCGCCTGCTGGACTTGACCGAGAGCCAGGGTCGCCCGATTGACCTGGTTATTGCGACCAAATTCCCTTCCTACCTCGTCCGTCACCCGCGCAAGGTGCTTTGGCTCTTCCACCAGTTCCGGCAGGCTTACGACCTGGGGCCCGGCGAATATGGGGACCTGATGAACGGCGCCGACGACCGGCACGTCCGAGAGGCAGTCCTGCGTATGGACAAGGTTGCCTTTGGAGAGTGTCAGGTCCGCTACACCATTTCCAGAAACGTCAGCCGGCGCTTACTGGCGTACAACGGGATGGAGAGCATCCCCCTCTATCCCCCTCCCCCTTTCGAAGGCCGGTACCGATGTGACGGCTACGGCGACTTCATCCTGGCGGCCGCCCGACTGGAAGCCATCAAGCGGGTGGACCTGCTTCTCCGGGGCGTCGCATTGTCAAAAACGCGCCCCAGGTGCGTCATCGCAGGCGAGGGACCGCAACGGGAACCGCTGGGCAGACTGGCGAAGGAACTGGGCCTCGCAGGACGGGTGGAGCTCCCGGGTTGGGTGAGCGAGGAAAGGCTGCTCGAGCTCTACGCCACCTGCCGCGCGGTGTACAACGCTCCCTTCGATGAAGACTACGGCCTGGTCACTCTAGAGGCCTTCCGATCGCGCAAGCCGGTGCTCACTGCGACCGACTCCGGCGGTGTGCTGGAATGGGTGACCGATGGAGAGACCGGGCTTGTGGCGCAGCCGGAGCCCGCCTCGATGGCGAGGGTGTTGGACGTGCTAGTGGAGGACACCCCGCTGTGCGAAAGGCTGGGCAGCGCCGGCTTTGGGCGGGCCCGGTCCGTCGATTGGGAGCAGGTGATTGATGCGCTGCTCGCGGCCGCTTAAGCTGGCCTACTTCAGCCCGCTTCCTCCTATGCGGTCGGGGATCGCGGACTACAGCCGGGACTTGCTCCCCTACCTTGACCCATGGGCAGACGTGCACCTCTTTATTGACGACTATCAACCCAGCGACCCAGGCATTACCTGGCGGTTTCCCGTGTGGTCTCACCGGGACTTCGCACAGCGAGACCGATTCCATAGCTACGATTGCCCGGTCTATCACCTGGGGAACAACCCGGTGCATGCGTACCTTTACCCTTATGTGTTCCGGCGACCAGGGGTCATCGTCCTTCACGATCTTGTGGTGCATCACTTGCTCGCGTGGATGGCCTTTCAGGACGGACGGGCCAGTACCTACCTGCGGGAATTCTCTTACAGCTGCGGATCCGCAGGGATGACCGTCGCATGGGAGGTGTTGACGGGAAGACGCTCACCCCCTTTCTTTGACACCCCACTATGCGAGCGCGCCGTCGATGCCAGTCTCGGGGTGATTGTCCACAGCCGGTACATCGAAAGCCGCATTCGGGAGTCGTCGCCGGACGCGCGTGTGCGAGTCATCCCGATGCCCATGCCTCTCGGGCCAGAGAAAGCAGACAAGGTTGCGTTGCGACGGCAATTGGGCCTGCCTCCGACCGCATTCATCGTGGGCTCGCTGGGCGAAGCCACTCACCACAAGCGGCTGGAGATTGTGCTACGGGCCTTTGCCCGGCTGGCAGCCCGCCGACCTGAGGCAGTCTACGTCATCGCCGGCCACGTCGCCCCTGGGCTGGACCTGGCGGCCCAGGCGGAGCGGCTGGGAGTTGGCCGGCGCGTTCGCATCACAGGAACCCTGTCCGCCGACCTATTCGCCGCCACCTTGGGCGCCGTGGACGTGTCGGTGAACCTGCGCTACCCTACGGCAGGAGAGACGTCGGCGGCAGCGCTACGCAGCCTGGCCGCGGGTTTGCCCACCATCGTATCGGACCTAGGCGCCAACCAGGAGCTTCCCGGTTCCTGCTGTTTCAAGCTGCCGCTAGGCGGGGAAGAGGAGTTGCTGCTGGCTGCGGTACTAGAAAAGCTGGCCGGGAACGGCGCGCTCAGAACCGGGCTAGGCGCGGCCGGAAGGCGCTACATCGCGAAGGAACACGCCCCTGCCCGTGCGGCCAGAGACTACATCCTTTTTGTCGAAGAAGTGCTCAACTCACCCTCGGCCCTCGCGAAACCTCGATCCGGTGGACACGAAGCACAGGCGTCTGCCCTGATCAAGGAGGTCGCCGGTCGTATGCGGGAGATAGGCCTGGGCCAGGAGAACCAGGCGCTGCTGGAAGACGTGGCTGAGGCGCTGAAGATCCTCGAGGGGGGCATGAAGATGCCGAGGGCGTCCGAGCCAAAGGGGATGGAGGGGTAGGGTTGGTACGTGATCGGGTCTACGTCCCTGCGCCTGTCCGAGCACCCCGGGACGGTTTGCTAGCCTTCTCGGCCATCGTTCCTGTATTCAACGAGTCAGGGAACCTTGCCCCCCTTCACGAGCGGCTGACCGATGCGATGAAAGAACTAGGGGGCGATTACGAGTTGGTATTCGTCGATGACGGAAGCCAGGACGGTAGCTTTGCTGAGCTGTCTGCTATTGCCGGCAAGGACCCCCGGGTTAAGGTCGTCCAGCTGCGGCGCAACTTCGGCCAGACTCCGGCCATCGCAGCCGGGATCGACTATTCCCGGGGAGAGGTCTTGGTGTTTCTGGACGCGGATTTGCAAAACGACCCCATGGACATCCCGCGGCTGGTTGCGACGTTGGATCAGGGGTACGACGTCGTCAGCGGCTGGCGAAAGGAACGAAAGGATACGTTCCTCACCCGCAAGGTGCCCTCCTGGGCCGCCAACTGCCTCATTTCGGCCATCACCGGGGTGAAACTCCGGGACTACGGCTGCAGTCTGAAGGCCTACCGCCGGGAGGTGCTGTCCCACGTCCATTTGTACGGAGAGATGCACCGCTTCATCCCCGCCTACGCCGCCTGGGTGGGCGCTGCGATCACGGAGATTCCCGTAAGCCATCATCCTCGCGTCCGTGGCAAGTCGAAGTACGGACTCTCCCGAACCATCAAGGTTCTGCTGGATTTGCTCACCGCGAAGTTTCTTCAGAGCTACGCGACGAAGCCCATCTATGTGTTCGGCGGTGTTGGGCTGGTCTTGCTGGCCCTTGCGGGGGTGAGCCTCACCGCGGCGGTGGCCCAGAAGCTCTTGTTGGGCGTCTCCCTCATCCAGACCCCCTTAACCCTCCTCGCGGCGATCCTTGGGTCAACGGGGTTCATTGCGATCCTGCAGGGCTTGAACGCTGAGGTGGCGATCCGGACGTACCACGAGTCTCAGCAAAAACCGACCTACACCGTCAGGCGCGTGTTGAATGGGGATTGGAAGCGGGAACCGTGAAGGTCGGTGCACCGCCTCTGAATAGGGAGAGGTCTGCTGACAGGCGAACTGTGGGGGACACACACTTGGCAAGGGAGGTCGATCCGTGTTTAGCCTACGTGGGTTAGGGCCAATCGTTGCAGCCGGCGTGGTGATCCTGGTCGCCTCGCCGGCCCATCCGGTGGCGACCGCTCCGGTGGCCGCAGAAGAACTGCCAAGAGTGATCACCGTGAATGGGGACGACGAGGTGAAGGCTAGTCCGGACAAGGCTACCGTTCACCTGGGCGTCCAGAGCCAGGGTCCAACCGCGAACGACGCCATGCGGCGGAACAACGAACTGATGGGGGCGGTGATCACCGCGATCCGGTCTGCCAGTATCCCCGACCAAGACATCCAGACCGTAGGGCTGAGCCTGTGGCCTATCCACTCCCAGACGGAGCCGTTCAGGATTACGGGATACCAGGCCCATAACAGCGTCTCCGTGACAGTGAACGACTTGGGCCGCCTGGTCTGGGTCATCGATGGCGGCATCGGGGCCGGAGCGAACATGGCCGGGGGCGTGTATTTCGGGTTCAAAGACGACGCGGCGATGCGGCGGTCAGCACTGGTTGGGGCCGCGCGGACCGCACGAGCCAAAGCCCAAGCGCTGGCAGACGCAATGGGCGTCACCATCTTGGGACTGCACTCTATGTCCGAGGGCGGTTTCGGCGGGCCGATCCCCCTCCCCATCGGGGCACCCGCGGTGCCGGCGTTGCCGGAGCGGGGCGGGGCGCCAACACCGGTCCAGCCCGGTCAACTCACTGTCTCCGCGAGCGTGACAGCATCGTTCATTATCGGGTGACGCAAGCCTTCTCCGGGCATCTCTCCACCGTTGGTGAGGGGCCAGCCGTATGTGTGGGATAGCAGGCGCGGCTAGCTTCACCCGACCAGAGCCGGCGAGCCCCGAAGTGCTTGCCCGGATGCTGGCCAGCCTGCGGCACCGTGGACCGGACGACGAAGGGACGTATCTGGATCCCCACGCAGCTTTGGGCGTACGCCGGCTCTCCATTGTCGACGTGGAGGGAGGCCACCAACCCCTCGGCAACGAGGACGGGACCGCGTGGGTCGTCTTGAACGGGGAGATCTTCAACTACCCGGCGCTGCGGGCACAACTGGAAGACCGGGGCCACAGGTTCGCCACCAAGGCCGACACTGAGGCCATCGTCCACGCTTACGAGGAGTGGGGTGAAGACTGCGTCGAGCGGCTAAACGGCCAGTTCGCGTTCGCCCTGTGGGACGCGAACAGGGAGCGGCTGCTACTGGCCCGGGATCGGGCCGGGATCAAGCCGCTGCACTACCTCTACGAAGACGGCCTGCTGGTCTTCGGCTCGGAGATCAGGGCCCTACTGGCCCATCCTTTTGTTCCCAGGGCGATGGATGCCCAGGCGCTGGACCACTACTTGACCTATGAACACGTGCCGGTGCCCCGCACCCTCTTCCGGGGGATCCGCAAGCTGCCCCCGGGACACCGCTTGATCCTGGACCGGAACGGGATCCGGACTCATCAATACTGGGAGTTCGACCTGCGACGGTCACAGAACGGTCACCGGGCGGCTCTCACCGAGTGGGAGGAGCGATTTCGAGATACGCTGCGGACGGCCGTCTCCATGGAGTTGATGAGCGACGTGCCCCTGGGCGTGTTCCTCAGCGGGGGGCTCGACTCCAGCACCATCGCAGCGTATATGGCTCAGGCGCTGGACCGACCCGTCCAGAGCTTCTCGATTGCGTTCGAAGACCCCTCCTTCGATGAGTCTCGCTATGCCCGGGCGGTGGCCCGCCACCTGGGGCTGAACCATCGCGAGGAGGTTCTCAGTGAGTCGATGATGTGGGAACTGGTCCCTCAACTGCCGGAGATCCTGGACGAACCCTTGGGCGACTCTTCGATTATCCCCTGTTACCTGCTGGCCAGGTTCGCACGACGTCATGTCACGGTGGCCCTGGGCGGGGATGGCGGCGATGAGCTGCTGGCAGGCTACTCCACCCTCCAGGCCCACCGGCTGACCTCTTACTACAACCGGCTGCCTGCCTCGATCCGCCACGGCGTTATCAACCCTCTGGTGCAGCGACTGCCGGTTTCTCACAGCAATCTGAGCCTGGACTTCCGGGCGAAACGATTCGTGGCGTGGGCGGAGTTGCCCCCGCCGGAGCGCCACCATCTCTGGCTGGGCTCCTTTTCTCCCGAGGAGAAACGGGCGCTGCTGAGGCCAGGGGTTCGCGGACAGTTGGAGGAGGACGCCTTCGACGTCGCCCGGGAACACTTTGACCGTTCGGGCTGCACCGACGAGCTTGACCGCGTCCTCTATACCGACATGAAGCTCTATCTCGATACCGACATCCTGGCCAAGGTGGACCGGGCCAGCATGGCGTGCTCCCTGGAGGCGCGCGTGCCGTTCCTCAATGCGGTTATGCTGGACCTGGCGGCGGAGATGCCGCTAGACCTGAAGCTGCGAGGATTCACCCGGAAATACCTGCTGCGGCGGGTCATGAAGGGCACCCTCCCGGACCAGATCGTGAACCGGCCCAAGAAGGGGTTCAACATCCCGGTCGCCAAGTGGTTCAGGGGAGAGCTCAAGGGGCTGCTGCAGGACGCTCTCTCACCAGACCGGCTGCGGACTCAGGGGATCTTCGAGCAGAAGGCTGTGGAGAGGCTGGTGCGGGAACACATCGAGGGAGTGCGGGACAATCGCAAGCAACTCTGGACGCTCCTCGTGTTTCAGCTCTGGTACGATCGCTGGTTGGCAGGGGGGCCGTAATGATCACCCGGCTGCAGGTCGAGAACTATAAGAGTTTGTGGGACCTCGACCTCCACCTGGGGCGCCTGACCGTATTCGTCGGCCCGAACAACGCGGGAAAAAGCAACATCATCGACTCGCTGCTTCTGCTCACCGAGTCGATAAACATGGGCGTGGGAGCGGTGACGCAGCGGGGTGGATATTCCGAACTGGTATGGAACGGAGAAACGAACCGCACCATATCCATCGCGCTGGAACTTACGCATGAGACCCGTCCCTCTTTCCGAGCACGCTATGAAGTGGCTTGGGCGGGAGCAGCAGAGCGGTTCGTCCTGGTAGATGAAAGTCTTGTGGAGGAGGCTCCAGAGTCGCGGACGTTGCTGTCATTCGACCCCGTTGGACCGTTGGTGCGGGTTTATGATGAGCAGGGTGCTGCACGTGGCGGGGTAAGGGTCGGAGGCGACCACGGGCCTCTGATACGCCACGCGGCGTCTTTCGAAGGCGCGCCAAGACTGGTGGGGCAGCTTGCCGCGTCCATGTCGTTGTGGAGCCGGTACGAGTTTGACCGAAAGGTGTTCCGAACCCCCCCTCCGGCCCGGCGTGAAGTCCGGCTGACAGCAGGAGGCGGGAATCTGGCGGCGCTGCTTCACACGCTCCAATCCGAGCATCCCGAGCGGTTCTCCAAGCTAAAGGACATCCTTAGAGAGGTGGTGCCGGAGATTGAGGACGTATACACCCCGTTGACGGAACAAGGCCAGGCGGTGGTTAAGACCAGAGAACGGGGTCTACGCATTGCCATTCCCCTCCAAGCTTTGTCGGACGGGACGCTCCACGTGATGGGGATGCTGGCGGCGCTGTATGGGCCCGAGGCTCCTGATGTGATGTTTTTCGAAGAGCCGGAGAACGAGATACACCCGCGGGCCATTCAGGTGCTTGCCGAGGAATTCGAGGCGGCGAGCTACCATCGCCAGATCGTTATAGCCACGCATTCTCCGTACCTCGTGGACTGCTTCAGACCGGAGCACCTGTTCATTG
>CAZPYZ010000060.1:0-12566 GCA_964590215.1 uncultured Dehalococcoidia bacterium
GCCTCGAGTGGGAATTCGACCCCGCTATAGCGGGTTGCGGGTACAGGGCACCGCTAGCTCCCCGTCTAGCACGACCAAGCCGTAAGGATACCCATCAGGGGTGGGACCGTCAAGCAACCAATCTCGCTCGCCACAATCCCCTACTTGCGCAATACCGCGCGTACACCATAGTAGGGGCAGACCTGCGTGTCTGCCCTGGGCGCACACACAGGTGCACCCCTACGGCCATGGTGGGGATTGCGGTGGGCCCCGAACTAAAGAAGTAAGGGGATGGACCTGACGTTTTCTGAGGCGATCCGCAGGAAATCCATGGGGTTTCCCACTAACCGGCGGACCCTCCCTTTCCACGCGACTCCCAGGTGATGAGCAGCTCCCTGGCGTCCTGCGGCAGCCGCCGCCGAAAGCCGCCCGGCGTCTCCTGGAACAGCTCATCGAAGTGGGCCTCCAGGATACGCTGGGCCCGCTCCTCGAAACCCAGCCCGAGGCGCGGGAGGGCCCAGGCCGGCGTCACACCCTGTCCCGAGAGCCGTAGCGCTTCCTCTTTCGTCCTGGGCAGTCCGCGCTCTGAAAACGCCATCTCTGGCAGCACCCGCACGTCCGGCAGTATCCCCATCTGCCAAAGGACCGGGAGGAGCTCCCGGTGGGCGGGAACGGGCGCCTGCTCCTCTCCATGGACCAATCTGAAAGGTTCTGCGCCCTGGTTGGGCGGCGCCACTCCCCCCACCAGGATCATCACCCGGCGCTTCGCCGCCTGCTCCAGCTTCTGAACGAAGGGGACGATTTCTCGCACAAAGTAGGTTACGTGGGCCGCGATGCAGACGTCACCCTGAACGCCACCGGCTTTAAGCCAGTCCGAGTGGATAAAGCGAGCGTTGGCGATGCCTGCGTCCCGGGCCGATGTCGCGAAGGCTTCCCCCATGCCGGCCGATCCATCCACGTTGACCACTTCGCAGCAGCGCAGCGCCAGGGGGAGGGAGAGCCTCCCCGCGCCGCCGCCTACATCGATAACCGTGTCGTCGGTAGTGATGTATGCAGCGATGACCTCCAGGTTGGGCGAGGGCGTGCGGCGCGGATCGGCGCTCAGGCGCTGAGCGATCTCACCGCCCCAGCGGTCGGCTGGTTCCTGGCCGAAGATGCGGTCGTACTGCCGGGAGCGAGCGTCGAAACACGCCGTGTAAACCTCGGCTGCGATGCCCATGGGCTTTCATCTCCTGGTTCTTGCTTCGGCCATACTAAGGCCATACACTTGGGCCGCACAAACAAACGGCCCCCGGTCGTGCTCAAAGGATGCTCGAAGGGGCTGGGGAGGACGCATGACTCTACGAGGCAAAGCCGCGATCGTCGGCATTGGGGAGGTCCCGACTCGGCGGGACTATCCCGGCCGAACAACAGCATCCCTGATGACCGAGGCTTCGGCGATGGCGCTGCAAGACGCCGGAATCCGCAAGGAGGACGTGGATGGGCTGATCTGCAACGCGGAGGCGATTCATCCCAACACCCTCTGTGAGTACATGCAGCTGCAGCCGTCTTTTTCCGAAGGGACCTCGATGCACGGCGCCACTGGGGCGATGTCCATCGCCCTGGCGGCCGCCGCCATCGAAGCGGGCCTTGCGAACACCGTCCTCTGCGTGCTGGGCGGCGTGCGCAACCCGCCGCCGGCAGAACGTGGCGGGGCGCCCCCGTCCGTGGGCTCTGAGTGGGAGGCACCCTATGGCCCGGGGCAGGGCGCGCCGGGGCGCTATGCCCTGTTGAAGCAGCGTTACATGCACGAGTACGGGGTGCGGGACGAGCAGTTCGCCAAGATCGCGGCGGACCAGCGCTTCAACGCACTGACCAACCCGAACTCGGTCTTCCAGGGGCAGTCCATCACCGCGGAAGACGTGATGAGCAGCCGCTTCATCAACACGCCGCTGCATCTGCTGGAGTGTGTGATGCCCTGCAGCGGCGCGGCTGCCGCGATTGTGACCGGGGCAGACCGGGCCCGCAGCTTTCCGAACCCGCCCGTTTACCTCCTCGGCGCGGGGGCGGGTGCCAGCAACCACGACGTCCTCTGGCAGGACCTCCAGGCGACCACCACCCCCGTGGCGCGGACGGCGCCCAGGGCTTTCACGATGGCGGGCTACTCGCCCAAGGACATGGAGTTCGCCGAATTCTACGACTGATTTACCATCCTCGTGGCCGTGTGCCTCGAAGATGCGGGCTTTACCAAGAAAGGCGAGATCCTCGACTTCTATGCGTCGACGGACACGACCTATAAGGGGACCTTCCCCATAAACACCGACGGCGGGCAGCTCTCCGGAGGCCAACCGGGGGGCAACAGCGGCGGGTTCCGCCACGTGATCGAGGCCTCCCGCCAGATCATGGGGAAGGCCGCCGACCGCCAGTTGTCGCGCAACAACCTCTCGGCGGTGAACGGCTGAGGAGGCATTGGAAGCGTGATGTGCACGCTGGTGCTCGGTTCGAGCGCTACCCTTTAGACAGTGACAAACCACCAGGCGACGGGCGACGAAGCGACGAGCCACGGTCGTGGCAAGGAGGCGTCGGCCGTGCAGGTCGTGAGGGACTTTCGGAAGCTTGCCGTGTGGGAGAAGTCCCATGCTTTGACACTCGGCGTTTACAAGGTAACCGCTTCGTTCCCCAGAGACGAGCGCTACGGTCTCAGTGGCCAGATCCGGCGGGCGTGCGTGTCAATCCCGGCGAACATTGCTGAAGGATGCGGACGCACAGGCGACGCCGAGTTCGGCCGGTTCTTGCAGGTCGCGATGGGATCGGCTAGCGAGTTGGAGTATCACCTCCTCTTGGCCAAAGACCTCGGTTTCGTCGATCTGGCTGCGTATTCTCGCCTCCATACCGGCGTGGCCGAAGTCAAGAGGATGCTCTCCGCGTTCCTGCGGCGGTTGAAGGCAACCCCGGATGGCCCGCCACTGGTTGCTCGTCGCTCGTCGCCGAGGAGGACACCATGACCACGACCCCTACCGCTGAATACAAGAAGCCGCTGCCGCGTCCCGCGAACCCAACGTTGACCAAGCCCTTCTGGGATGCGGCGAAGGAACACCGGCTTATCATCCCCCGATGCAAGAATTGCAGCCGGTATCACTTTTACCCCAGGGAGCACTGCCCGTTCTGTTTCTCCATGGACCTGGAATGGGTGCCGGCGGCGGGCAAGGCGCGGGTGTACACCTACAGCGTCGTCCACCAGCCGGAGAACCGTAACTTTACTGAGGACTGCCCCTACGTGCATGCCATCGTGCAGCTCACAGAGGGAGTGCTCATGCCCACGGCCATCGTCGGCTGCCCACCCGAGGAGGTCCGCGTCGACATGGAGGTCGTGCCGGCCTTTGAGGATGTCACCACGGAGTGGACGCTGGTGAAGTTCAGGCCGGCCTAGTAGGTATGAGGAGCGAGGGACATGGGACAAGGGACAAGCGACGGGACCCAAGCGACGAGGCAGCAGCGATGACGGGTGGCAGGAGGGCTCTCTGGGCTGCCGCACTTGTCACAATCATGACCGTCGCCTGCGGGCCTGTGGCGCGTCCGGCTCCTCCGGCTCCCGCAGACGCTAGCACAGGACCGAGACATGGCGGCACCCTGAACCACCGTGAGACGACGGACCCGGTGAACTGGGACGTCAGCTATAACACCAACCCGCCCAATGAAGATGGCGTTGCGCTGGCCCACAACAGCCTGTTGGGCTTCAAGCTGGGCTCGGACGTGGAGTACACCGAGCTGGTGCTGCAGCCGGAGTTGGCCGAACGGTGGGAGGTCTCACCCGACGCCAAGGTCTTTACCTTTCACCTCCGGCAAGGGGTCAGATTCCAGGACCTCGCGCCGGTTCACGGCCGAGAGCTGACCTCCGCCGACGTCAAGTGGACCTTCGAGTACCGGACTCGAACGGGGGACCTCAAGGACAAGAAGCTCCCCCAGGGGCTGGTGGACTACATGTACGAGGGCATGGAGCAGGTGGAAACGCCGGACCGCTACACCGTGGTGGTGCGGTTCAGAGAGGCCTTCGTTCCCTTCATGAGCTACGCCGCGTCTCGATGGAACCCCATCATGGCCAGGGAGATCTACGATCTCGACGGACACTTCAAGGACCGAGTCGCGGGCACCGGTCGATACATGCTGGACGCGCCCGCGTCGCAGAAGGGCACTCGCTGGGTCTGGAAGCGGAACCCGGCCTACTGGGACGCTGGGAAGCCCTACCTCGACGAAGTGCGCTGGCTGGTGCTGCCCCAGGAAGCAACCGCGTACGCGGCCTTCCAGACCAAGCAGGTAGACATCCTTCGAGAACTGGACTACCAGGAGTTCCAGGATCAGACCCGGGCCAACCCCCAGGCAGGTTTTTACAAATGGCTGGACCCGGGCCCATCGTTCCTCCACTTCTCCCAGGCGCCCGCTCGTAGGAGCCCCATGTCCGACGTGCGGCTGCGACGGGCAGCGGCACTCTCCATCGACCGGGACGAGATCAACAAGGTGATCATGGCCGGCCAGGGGGAATGGGGTCTGCCCGCGGCCTTTCCTGGGCTGTTTACGCCCCAGGAGGCGCGACAGCTTCAGCCGCACGATCCCGACGAAGCGCGCCGGCTGCTGGCCCAGGCCGGCTACCCGAACGGGATTACGCTCGAGTGGCCGGTGCCCAGCGACGAGGACCGCTCAAACGTGGCCTTCATGGAGCTGATCCAGGCCCAGACCAAGCGAGCCGGGGTCAACATCGACCTCCGGTTCATGGACCGGCAGGCACAGCGGGATCGGCGGCGCAGGGGCGACTTCGACATCGACATCGCCTTCGGGACTGGGAACCTCAACACTGACCCCGACTCGCTCCAGTTCGGACGCTTTCATTGTTCTTCGCCCAACAACTACGGGAAGATCTGCGACCCAGAGCTGGACCGGTTGCTGGAGGGGGGAAGGCGCGAGCCGAACCCCGAAAGGCGGAGGGAGCTGCTGCGCTCCGCGAGCAAGCGGCTGGCGGAGCAGGCGTGGACGGTGCCGATGTTACACCGCCCGCGGTGGGTCATGTGGCAGCCCTACCTCAAGAATTATCGGCCCCACATGGCAGCGCGCACCGCCTACGTCGTGGCGTGGACGGACAAGTAGGTCCAACCTCCAAGGTCCAACGTCTAAGGTGACGTTTACAAGGACGGCCGCTTTGGACTTTGGCCTTTGGACTAGCACGATGGGCCCCCTCTCCCCTTACCGCATCCTCGACCTGACGTCGGAGCGGGGTGCGTTCTGTACCCGCTTGCTGGCGGACCTGGGGGCCGATGTCATCAAGATCGAACCGCGGGAAGGCGACCCGACCCGGCGCCTGGGCCCGTACGTGGACGACGTGCCTGGCCCCGAGCGCAGCCTGCGCTTCGCGAGCCTCAACGCGAACAAGAAGGGAGTTACCCTCGACCTCGAGACGCCGGGTGGGCGGCACCTGTTCCTGGCCCTGCTGCCGACCGCCGACGCGCTGGTCGAGGACCGGGACCCCGGCGACCTTGACCGGCTTGGGCTTACGGATGCCGCGTTGCGGCAGGTCAATCCCGCGCTCGTCCATACCTCTATCACCGGGTTCGGGCTAACGGGGCCGCGGCGTTCCTACCAAGCCCCCGATATCGTCGCTCTCGCGATGGGCGGGATCTTGGGAATCAGCGGCGATCCCGAGCGCCCTCCCTGCACCGGGCCCGAAAGCCAGGCCTTTTACATCGCTGGCATGCACGCGACCTTCGGGACCGTGCTGGCCCTTTTTGCCCGGCCTGCCTTGGGCGGCCAGGGGCAGTTGGTGGACATCTCCGTCCAGGACTGCGTGGCAACAGAGGAGCACCAGGTGATCCGTTTCAGCCTGGATGGTCATATCGTGCGACGGGAAGGGAACCAGCACGGCAGCGCGGCGCCGGGGAAGGGGTTCAGAGCCAAGGATGGCTGGGTCCATCTTTACATCACCCACGGTTGGCCCCGTTTTGTCGAATGGTTGGGAAACCCGGACGCTCTGTCGGGTGAGGCCTGGCAGGATGGCCGGTTCCGCCGGGCCAACGTGGACGTCCTCGACCTCTTCGTGAAACCCTGCCTGGAGGACCTGACCCGGCAAGAGATCGTGCGAGGGTGTCAGGAAAGGCACCTGGCGGTGGTTCCGCTGAATTCCCCCTCGGAGGCGGCAGAGGACCCGCACCTCAGGGCCCTCGGACTGTTCCAGGACGCCAGGCAGATGCGCTTTGTGGGACCGCCCTGGTGGTTCAGCCGCACCCCCGTCGGGATCCACCGCGGGCCGCCTGCACTGGGGCAGGACAACGAGGATATTCCGAGCTTCGGCAGGCGCCGGAACGCTACCGGACACCCGGAATGACGCTGGCGCGAGGGTAACTGTCATGCTGACGAAGGAAGCATCTGGCGAGGAGGCCCCGCCGCCACCAGACCCTTCGTTCCTCAGGCTGACGGCGTGCGTGCCTAAGGCCATTGAGAGCGCGGCTGCCCCCACCCAGATTGCTTCGGTGCCCGCCCAGGCCGGCCCAGAGGCCCACGGCTTCTCGCAGTGACGGTTCCCATGCTTCCCCTTCAACATGTGCGGGTCCTGGACTTCACCCACGGCCTCGCCGGCCCTTTCGGCACCCAGATGCTGGCCTACTTCGGGGCTGAGGTGATCAAGGTCGAGTCCAGCGCACGACCGGACCGGTTCCGTCAGGGCAGCAACGGCGCAAGCCCTCCAGGGTTCAACCGAGGCTTCGCCGAGTTCAACCGCAACAAGGTGGACATAACTATCAACATGCAGACGCGGGTGGGGCACGCCGTGGTACGTAGGTTGATCTCCATGAGCGACGTCGTCGTGGAGAACTTCAGTGCTGGTGTGCTACGGCGGTGGGGCTTGACCTACGACCAGCTCGAAGCCGAGCATCCTGAGATCATCGTGGTCAGCCTGCCGGGCATGGGCAGTCGGGGGCCGAATCAGCACTGGGTGACCTGGGGTGCGAGCCTGCTGGCCTTCAGCGGCATGACCTGGATGTGGGGTTACCCCGACCAGGAGGAGCCGGTCGGGAACCAGATCGCCCACCCAGACTACGTCGGCGGGATCCTGGGGGCCATCGGGGCCATCGCCGCCCTGGACGAACGGCGCAGAACGGGCCTCGGCCAGGCCGTGGAGCTGCCCCAGGTGGCCGGCGCCCTGTCGCTGCTGCCAACCACCTTTCTCGATTATTTCGTCAACCGCCGGGTCTCTCCCAGGGCGGGCAACAGCAGCCCCCACTTCGCACCCTATGGGGTGTACCCATGTTCTGGAGAGGACCGGTGGTGCGTGATCGCTGTCGGCTCCGAGGATGAGTGGCAGGGCTTCTGCAAGGCCTTGGGTGAGCCTTGGACGGCCGATCTGCGTTTCTGCGATATGGCGTCTCGGGTACAGCACCGGGAGGCCTTGGACGGCCTCGTCGGAAAGTGGACTGGCGCTCGAAACCCCCATGAAGTGATGGAAGTGCTCCAGGCTCACGGGGTCCCGGCGGGAGCGGTCCAGAACGGCGAGGATCTCTATCACGACCTCCACCTCCGAGAGCGGGCCATGGTCCTGGAACAGGACCACCCGAAGCTGCCGGTCCTGGCGTACCCGGGCATACCCATCAAGCTCTCCGAGACGCCTGGCGTGATCAGACGGCATGCCCCTGACCTCGGCCAGGACAACGAGTATGTGTTCGGAGAGCTGCTAGGGATGGGGCGCGAGGAGCGGATGCTTCTTGAAAGGCAGGGGGTACTGGCGTAGACTGCGGCTTAGCAGCAAGGAGGTATTCCGATGGATTTTAGTTTGGACGTAGCGAAAGAGGCTGGGCTGGAAGGGTTCCGTCAGGAAGTCCGGCAGTGGCTGGACGAGAACGTCCCCAAGGACGCCCCCCGTGCCGTGGATCCCATCGACCACACCTATGAGGAGTCTCTTTGGCGACGGGAGCTTGGCCGCAAGATGGGCTCCAAGGGCTGGGCCTACCCGACCTACCCGACGGAGTACGGCGGGGGCGGCCTCACGGTCAACCACGCCATGATCATCGAGTTGGAGATGGAGCGCATCGGGCTCACCCTGCCGCCGTACTACAATCCCGGCGGCACGCTGGGCGGGCCCACCATCCTTATCTGGGGTTCGGAAGAGCAGAAGCGGCACTTTCTGCCCCCGATCTTCCGGGGCGAAACCTGCGGCTGGCAGCTTCTCACGGAGCCCCAGGGTGGCTCTGATCTCGCGACCTGCACCACCAAAGCCATCAAAGACGGGGACGATTACGTCGTCAACGGCACCAAGACCTTCGTTGGCAACGCCTACGACGTCGACTACTTCTGGACCATCGTCACCACGGACCCGGGAGGTCCCCGGCACAAGAACCTGAGCTGGTTCATCATTCCTGCGGACCTGCCCGGCATCAGCCGGCAATTCCTGGACCTCTTCACCGTTCATGGTTCCGGGGAAGCGCCGGCGGGACGCAAGAACACCATCTTCTTCGACAACGTGCGGGTCCCCGCCTTCAACCTGGTCGGTGGGGAGAACAACGGCTGGGAAGTGGCTCACACGCACCTGGAATACGAGCATGGCGGGGCCGGCAGGCTGCGGCGTATCCCGAACCTGCTGGAGCTGTTCCAGTACTGCAAGGAGACAGGCCTGAGCAAGGACCCGGACGTGCGGGATCTGCTGGCCGACATCCGGGCCGACATGGAGGTCAACCGGTTGTTCGGCCTGAGAAACTTCTGGATGTCCCGTAACAAGAAGAAGATGTCCTATGAGGGGTCGCAGGCCCACTTCAACGGCCGCATGTTCTCCCTCCACACGTCCCAGCGCCTGCAAGAGCTGCTGGGGTACTTCGCGCTGACCAAAGACCCCAAGTGGACCCCTGGCACCGGCCGCATCGAGGTCTATACCAGGTTGGGCCTCGGCGGCCTCCATGGCGGCGGTACCCACGATACGGACCGTGTCATCATCTCCCGGCGCATGGGGCTCGGCCGCACGGTGCAGGAACAGGCGGGGCAAATGGCGGTTGGGGGCGGGTTGTAGGGAATTTTTCAACGCGGAGCCCGCGGAGAACGCTGAGAGATTAAGAGTTTGTTGTTGTCTCCGCGTCCTCTGCGGACTCCGCGTTTGTACAGGGGGAGGTGGGCATGGATCTTTCTCTAACTGAACATCAGGAGATGCTGAAAAGCACCGCGGCGGGCTTCGTCCGCCACGAGGCGCCCAGCCACCAGGTCACCGAGTGGGCTAGGCAAGGCAGCGCCTTTGTGCCGGAGCTTTGGAAGCAGGCGGCGTCCATGGGCTGGTTGGGGATGCTGACTCCGGCCGACTACGGGGGAGGCGGCGTTAGCCTGACCGACGCGGCGGTGGTCTTCGAGGAACTGGGGAGAGGACCGGTGCCCGGGCCCTTCTTCAACTCGGGGATCCTGGTCCCGCTCCTGTTGATGGAGGCGGGAAACCATCAGCAGCAGGCGGAGTACCTGCCGGCCCTCGCCGCGGGAACGCGCATCGCAACCCTCGCCCTGAACGAGCCGGTGCACAAGTACGGGCCGGATTGGGTGAAGATGGAGGCCTCCCGCCGTACCGGGGATTACGTCCTCAACGGCACCAAACTGTTCATTCAGGACGCGGAAGCGGCGGACATGTTGGTGGTGGTCGTTCGTACGGAAGCAGGCATCACCCTGCTGCTGGTGGACAAGGCCGCGCCGGGGGTTGCAGTAAGACGGATCGAGGGGTTCATGACCTCGGCCTGCGAGGTGCGCTTCGAGTCCGTCTCGGTGCCCGCGTCGGCGGTGTTGGGCCCGGAGGGAGGCGGCTGGGACGTGCTCCAGCGGGCCGCCCACAAGGCGATCCCGGTGATGTGCGCGCTGCAGGTGGGCGGATGCCAGGAAGTGTTCGACTTCACGGCAGAGTACACCCGGACCCGGGTGGTGTTCTCCCAACCCATTGGGCGTTTCCAGCGAGTGCAGGACCATGTCATCGAGTTGTCCCTTCACATGGACGGAGCGCGCTGGACCACCAACCAAGCCCTGTGGGCCGTGGACACCGGACACCCAGAGGCCGCGGCGATGGTGCACCTCGCCAAGGCCAAGGCGAGCGAAGGCTATTGCCGGGCCTGCGATTTCTCCTTGGAAGTTCACGCGGGGGTGGGAACGGACAAGGCGCACCCCCTCTACCCGCACCTGCTCATGTCCCGGACGCTGTATCCCTATCTTGGAGATCCCCGCTACCACAAGCGCGCCATGGCCGACGCCTGGGATATGTAAGGAGCCTATGACGACTGGAAGGCGCTTTCGGTCCAGCGACCTCGAGTTCTTCGCCGATGACACCAAGCGGTACGAGATCATCGACGGAGAGCTATACGTGAGCACAGCACCTCACGGGTGGCACCAGTTTGTGGCTGGATTGCTGTGGAGCTGGCTTCACGCCTGGGACGAGGAAACCGGCGCCGGTACCGCGTTTCCCGCGGCCGGTGTTGTCTTCGGGGACGAGGACGAGGTGATACCCGACGTGATCTGGGTGAGCGCCCAGCGCCTGCCGTTAATCTTCGGCGACGACGGGCACCTCCACGCGGCCCCCGAACTGGTGATCGAAGTGTTGTCGCCAGGGTCCAAGAACGAGCAGCGCGACCGGGAGATCAAGCTCGGTCTCTACAGCCGCCGGGGCGTACGCGAATACTGGATGGTGGACTGGCGGCTTCGCCAGATCGAAGTGTACCGGCGAGAGCAGGCAGCGCTGCGCCTTGTTGGGACTCTCTACGAGGCGGACACCTTGGAAACCCCTCTCCTCCCCGGCTTCTCCCGGTCGGTCAGATCGCTGTTCCGGGGCATCCCCGGCTAACCCGTCACTGGTTCAGTTGACGCTGCCGGATCGCAGGGGTTGCGGGGTGCGTCCCGTCATAACCCCAACTGCACCTTGATGGCCTCCTCGACCGCCCAGAGGTCGCTGTCGGAGAGCCGGCCTGCCCGGTTGATCAGGCGGGTTTTGCCCACCGTCTGAATCTGATCGGCCATGGCCTTGTTCTGACGGCCATTGAGCGTGACGTAAGCCTCATTAGGATACAGTCGGGCGACGTTCCTGGTGAGTGCGACCACCTGGACCCGGTTCATGAACCTGTTGGACGAGTCGTTGCTCACGATAACGGCAGGACGCTGCTTTTGAATCTCGCCGGGGTGCCCCAGGCCGAAGTCCACCCACCAGACATCACCCCTCGCGAGTTCAATCCTCCTCATTAGCGACATCGCCGATAAGCGCTTCTGCCCACTCAAGGGCTTCGGCTTCTCGTTCTTCATCCGCTGCCATCTCGCGGTAGGCCGCGTCGAGGTCTTGTTCGATGACATGAGGACGCACCAAAGTCTCGATGAAATGGCTGATGCGGCGGGGGCCGATGACGCGGTGAAGGCCCTGGTAGACCTCCTCCGATACGGTGATGGTCAGTTTTTTCTGCATGGGGTCCAACCTAATACGTATAGCGCCACGTATTATACTCTGGGCCCCAGTTCAGGCGGTCAGCAGCCCCTTGTGGCGGAGGGCGCGCTCCAGGGAGGGCTGCATCTTCATTTCCCGGAACTCGGTGATGGCGAAGTCCAGGTGAGCAAGGGCTTCGGCTTTCTCGTCGGGGTAGTGTTCCAGCAGCAGCTCCGCGAGATTGAGGCGCGTGAGGGCGATCTCCGGCCGGAAGCGGGCCCGTTGGCATAGGTCGAGGGCTTGGTGGTAGTAGCCCCGGGCCCGCTCGGGCTCACCCAGGAGGGCGTGGGCGGCGCCGAGGTGGCGGGCCGCGGGAGTGAGGGCGCGCTCGGCGTTACCCAAGATCGCCGCGTGCGGTTCAACGCGAGGCACCAATTCTCGGGCTGCGACCCGGTCTTTTAGGATGATTGCCGCCTCAAGCAGGCGCGCTGGTGCCTCCTCGCCTCGGGGCTGGTCCTCGATCCCGCCTTGTTGCAGCAACTCCTGCATCGCGGAGCGCGCCTCGCCCGCATGCCCTGCATAGGCCAAAGCGAGGGCATGGAGCGCCGGGGTCAGAGGCCCCACGGTGTCGGCCTTCTCCGCCGAGGCGAGCGCTTCAGCGACTCGGCCGAGGTACACCAGGGAGCGGAAGGCCAGGGGAGCGGCCCAGCTTCTTGCAAAACCCGGGCTACCCAGCTCCTCGGCCCGGGCGGCCATGTGCTCCACCGCTGCTACCCCGGCTTCTAGCCGCCCGTCGACCGTGGCCAGGATGGCCTCGACAAAGGGGGGGCGTAGCTGCACGTAAGCGTCCTTGCTACGGGAGGCAAGCTCATCGATATCTCGCCACACTGGGCCCGCCCGATCTCGGTACCCGTGCATCAGGAGACAGGAGCCCGCGAAATAGAGGGCCCGGCTCAGCGTGTACGAGCTGACGCCATGGCGAGGCAAGGCCGCCAGCTCCTCCGCCCATCGTAGCTGTTCGACGGGACTGGAAGTGCTAGTGAAGCCGTACGTCATGGCCTGGAATAGGGCATCGGATTCGTTCACCTTTCGGGCCACCCGCACTGTTTCCTCCAGGAGACGTTGCCGCTCAGCCCTCGGGACCTCACCCGAGGTATACCGCACTATGTTGGCCCAGACCCGATCGCTGGACTCGGGCAGTGCATAGCGG
>CAZPYZ010000061.1:0-12561 GCA_964590215.1 uncultured Dehalococcoidia bacterium
ATCGAGATCGGCAATCTCAAGCCGGACAGGAGCACCATCGACGAGCTCTGGCGCCTCGAAGCGGCCGGGGCACCACCCCTTCCCGTTCGTTTAGAGGGCGGCCACGAACGCCGTCCCCGGATGCCGGCCGGTTCAGGCTCCAGGGAGTTTACCGCCGCCCTGCTCTTCGTGGCGCTCCAGTTCGTGATACTTGCCCTTGCCGCGGCTCTCCCGGCCGGCGAAGCGGCCCTGCGCGGGCCCTTGGGCTAGCGCGCACGGTCAGGATAATCGGAGCGTATCCCAAGAAGCGCCTACAGTTTCAAGAGCTCCGCCGCGTTGTCTCCCCACATCCGCTGCCGCTGCGCGTCAGTCACTCGCGGGACCGAGGCAATGGTCTTCACGGACTGGTAGTCCCCCATATCGAAGGGATAGTCCGTCCCGATGACGATGCGTTCGGGTCCCACCGTCTCTACGAGGTAGGTAAGACCAGGGATGGTGTGCGCCAGGGAATCGAAGTAGAGGAGCCGGAAATATTCGCTGGGTGGACGCTGAATGTGCACCTTGGCCTCCGGCCTCACGGACCAGCCGTGTTCCCACCGTCCCCGCAGCAGGGGGCAGCTCCCGCCGCCGTGGGCTAGCACGAACTTGAGGCGCGGGAACTCCTTCAACACTCCTCCGAAGATGAGGCTCGCCGCCGCGACCGCCGTGTCGGTTGGGTTCCCGATAAGGTTTCCCAGGTGGTACCGGGAAAGCCGGTCTTGGCCCAGCACATTGTGGGGATGGATGAAGACCGGCACGTCCAGCTCCTGCATCTTGCGGTAGAAGGGGGTCAGGCTCTGGTCGTCCAGGTTTCTCCCAGCGATGTTGGTAGTAATCTCCGCGCCCTTCAGCCCCAGCTCCTTCACGGCGCGTTCCAGCTCCCCCGCCGCCGCCTCGCCATCCTGCATCGGCAGGTTCGCCAGCGCGGCAAACCGCCTCGGAGTCGTCTTCATCGTCTGGGCGAAGTGGTCGTTGAAGATCTGGCAGACCTCCACGGCAACCTTCGGGTCGAGGTCGTAGACGGTGGCGAAGGGTGGCACTGATATCGCTTCCACGTCGATGCCCTGAGCGTCCATGTCCGTGAGACGGCGCGGTATGGAGTACATCTGCTCCCGGTCGAACCAGGTGACCTGCTGCCGTGCGTTGTGAAGCACCTCACCCCCAGACCCTCGGGTAACGTAGATGTTGTAGGCCTGCGGCTCCGCTGGGAGCTGTATCAGAGGCTCAGGGATGTAGTGGCAGTGGAAGTCGATTTTCATGGCTCTTCTCCTGAGAGGTGGGGTCGCCGCAAAAGTGTACCGGGTTCAACCACGCCTTCGCGCTTGGAGTTCCCGCAGCGTTTGCGCTCGCCCGCGTAACTGTGGGCCGAGGAGGGACTGCACGGCGTGCTGGGTTCCCTGTGAAGCCCTCCGGCCGGCGCCCGACCCCGAGGAATGGGCGAGCCTGCTTATGTCTGCCTTGGTGGCCCCCGGTGCCCAATGCTCGAGCTTGGCAGAGGGGCCCTTGTCCGCAACAGGAACGGCCCGGCCGCGCTGCGCCCACGCCAGCAGTCCCAGGAGCAGCCCGCAGATGAACCCGCCGATGTGGGCCCAGTGGGCGATTCCGCCCGTCTGCTGCGTCTCTACGCCCAGAGTCCCGAGCCCGGCGTACAACTGCAGCAGCGCCCACAGGCCGATGAGCACCGCGGCGGGCACCGGCACCAGCCGGGGACCTCCAGCCATGACCACTGTGGTCACACGCGCCCCCGGGTAGAGCACCAGGTACGCGCCCAGGACTCCCGCGATCGCCCCGCTGGCTCCGACCATAGGAACGTCGAGCCCCGGGGCCGCCGCCACCTGGGTGAGGGCGGCCACCACGCCGCAGACCAGGTAGAACAGCAAATACTTGAGGTGGCCCAAGGCATGCTCGATATTGTCGCCGAAGACCCAGAGGTAGAGCATGTTTCCTGCGAGATGGAGCCAGCCGCCGTGGAGAAACATCGAAGTGACCAGGGTGGTCCACACCGGCCAAGGTTGCGGCAGCAATGGTGGCGAATCCTGGCCCGAGGTCAGTTCTCGAGGCACGACGCCGTAGGTGAGGACGAGAGCCTCGAGGGTACCCTCTTGGAGCGTCACCTCGTAGAGGAACACTCCTACGCAGGTGGCAAGCAGGCCCAGGTTGAACAGCGGGAACCGGGCCCCTTCCGGTGAAGGGTCGGCGACAGGGATCACCCGTGCACTGCCTCGAACGAACCTCCGCTGGCTGCGTCGCCGGCGGCGTAGTAGGCGCTCACTTCAAGGGCGGGGTAGCGGTCCCGAAGCCATACAGCGACCTTCATTAGATCGTCTTTCTGCTTCTCCTCCAGAGTCCGGCCAGGTTTGAGGGAGAGCCCTTCACGGTAGCGCGCGCAGCCCTGGTGGCTCACGAGTACGACCCGGCGCGGCGCATGCTGTGCGATTAGAAACTCCAGCATCCGAGAGCCGACTCGATAACTCTGGGGCAGAGCGCCGGGGTATGAGATCAGGTAGATGCCCCCCGGGACCATGAGTGAATCCCAGGTGCCCAGCCCCAACTCTTCCTGGCAGAAGGCGTCCATGGCCTTTCGCCACCGGTAGTCACTGCAGGCGACCACCAGAGCGTCGGGCGTGGGGATGACTCGCGCAGGCGCGTTATCCAGCGCCGGTTCGGTGTCGTTATTCAGGCCTGGATTCCTCCAAGGTTCGACAGCCGCTACTCTCTCTCCACCACCTCGGGTTCGGGCGCCTGGAGCGAAGGCGACGCGTTGATTGGAGCGCCGGCGGGAGAGGGCGGGGCCACCGTGCGCTCCAGGGCGGTCTTGAGGTCGATTCCGGTGACTGCCTGGAAGGACTGCATGAAGGCGAGGAGATTGGCTGGGACAACGGCGGAGAGTCTGGCCAGGGGTCCCCCGCCATTGCCTCCGCCTCCCGTGTCGATGACCGTCAGGTTGTCTATCTGGCCCAGGGGTCGGGCCGCCCCTTCCACCATCTGGGGGAGGGTCTGAATAAAGGCCTGGCTGAGGGTAAGCTGGACTGCGGCCTGTTCATAGGCGTTGAGGGCCTCGGCCAGCCGCTGCTTGCCCTCGGCCTCCGCCAGCAGGTTGGCCCGCTGGCCCTCGGCGCCCGCCAGCAAACTGGCCCGCTGGCCTTCGGCCTGGGCCAGTAGCCGTGCCTTCTCCCCATCCGCCTCTGCCACCAATTCCGACCGGCGGGCATCGGCTTTGAGCTTCGTGACCTCAGCTTCCGCCGTACCGATCTTGCGGGCGCGTTCGGCTTGGCCGGCGCCCTCGAACTCTAACTCTTTGGCATCGGCCTCGGCGAGGGTCACCTTGGACTGCTTTTCGCCCTCGGCCCGGAGGATGGCTGCCTGGCGCTCGGCATCGGCGGGCTTGATGACCGTCGCCTCTAGTTCTCGCTGGCGGCGGAGCACCTCTTGCTCCTGCACGCTGATCTGGCCCTGGGTGCGTACCTGCTCGACCCTTACCTCTTCCACCACCACCTGCTGGCGGGCCTGAGCTTCGGCCAAGGGGCCCGCTTGCTCTGCCGTTGCTTTAGCTGAGTTCACCTCGGCCTGGTAACCGGCCATCTTGATGTCCCGGTCCCGCTGCGCCAGCGCGATATTGGCCTCAGCCGCGGCCTTGGCGGACTCTCCTTCTTGAAGGGCCTGGCTGGAGCGGATCATGGCGTCCCGCTGGGCGTCCGCCTCGCCAATCTGGGCGTCCCGTTTCACTTCGGCGGTCCTGCGGCGGCCCAGGGAGTCGAGGTAGCCCAGATCATCGCTGATGTGCTGAATCGTGAGGACGTCGATCCCCATGCCCATCCGCTCCAGGTCCACCGTGGACTCCTCGGCGACCTTACTGGCGAAAGCCTGGCGGTCCGCGTTTATCTCCTCCACCGTCAGGATGCCCAGGATGGACCGAAGATGGCCCGTGAGGGTTTCGTTGACGATGGCGTGGATCTGGTCGCGGGACATGCCCAGGAACCTCTCCGAGGCGTTACGGAGGGCGACATCATCGCTCTTTATCTTCACCACCGCCACCGCGTCGACGGTCACGGGGACGCCTTCTTTGGTGTAGGCGCCCGGGATCTTGAGCGGGATCGTGATCACCTCCAAGCTCAGGAGGTCCAGCCGCTCCAATATTGGGATGACCATGGTGGAGCCACCCTTCACGATGCGGAAGCCGCGCCGTCCCGTTATAACGGCCGCGACGTTCGGCGGGACTTTCACCAGCCATGCGCTGTAGGTCCCGATGACGACGACCAATGCGAACAGTACGCCGAAGATAAGCAGAGCGCTGGTAAACAGGTCCATGGCTTCCACCCTTTCTACCTATCCGGCCTCGCTCACCGGCTCTACCAGCAGGGCTTCGCCCGCGAGGCCCTTGATCCTCACCTGGCTCCCGCGGACTAGGGCACCACCCTGGGTCGAGCGCGCCAGGTACGTACTGGTCTGGCCTCCCACCAGCACAACCACCTCTCCCAAACCCGAGGGGCTGATGTCGGTGACCACCGTCCCGGATTTTCCGACCAGGTCCTCTCTGAGGACGTGGCTGCTGCGCTGCTGGTTGACCAACCACACCAGAAATCCGTAGGAGGTGCCACCGACCAGGATACTGCCCAGGACCGCGAAGAAAATACTGATGCTTCCTTCAACCCCATTCAACAGGGCCAGGCCGCCACCAGCCCCAAACCCTGTGGCGGCGCCCGCCATGGTTCGGGGGCTGAACGGGCTGGGAAGATGGGGCCCCTCCAGCCCCCCGGCGATATCAAGGCTTCCATCTCCATGCCCATCGCCCCCGTCGAAGACCGAGCCCACCAGAGCCGTGAGCACAAGGAAGCCCACGCCGATGAAGAAGAGGATGAGGTAGATGACCATGGAACCCTTTGGGGCGCCGGCTACCTGGGCCCGCTCACTTCAGCAGTTCTCGGACCATCGCCCGGGTCTCCTCGATCTGGTCGGTGCCCTGCTGGTTATGCACGTAGAATTTCTTCTCTGCGCCTTCGGGCGGGAAGTCCTCCAGGTCCGCCGGCGGTACGTCGGTGCGACGGCTATTCAGACCCAGCTCCTTCGACCAAGTCGCCTGCCCTTCCTTGCTCAACAGCCAGTTGACGTAGAGCTTAGCCGCGTTGGGATGCGGAGCACGATTGGCCAGCCAGATGTTCTCCTGGTTTATGTAAGCAAAGTCGTCAAGCACCAACTGCTTGACATTGCGGGCGAGGCCCTGTGCCCGGAAGTCGTTGATGACCGCCGTCGAGATCCCTATGACCATGGGGTAGCTGCCTCGCACCAGCCACTCGACGCCCTGCCGCGTCTCATTGAAGAAGGTGGGGGCCTGATCGACGAAGATCTGTTTGAGGATCCCCTGGCCGTGCCGCAGCCGGGCGACGGTGGCCGGCGTCGCCGAAGCGCCGCCGCTGCGCGGGTCGGCCGACGCGATCTTGCCGCGCCACTTGGGGTCCAGGATGTCTCTCACGGACTTGATCTCGTCTTTGACCAGGTCGGTGTTGATGGCGAGGCCCTTGTTCAGGTTCCAGCCGAAGCCGAAGGCCCACTTCTTATCCCGGTCCAGGAACCCGAACTCCCAGCCTCCAAACCAATGCTGGTCGTCGGTGATGTCCGGACGAGAGATAAGGGGCCGGATCGGGTCGAAGGCCTGCTCCGGGTAGAGCGCGGTAAACGCGGTCGTCGTCGCGGGGCTCACGATATCCCAGTGATAGAGGCCGGCTTTCCGCTCCTGCAGCATACGAGGGGCGAAATCCCGGCCCAGCAGGGTGGTGTGCTCCACCTCGATGCCGGGGAAGGCCTTCTGGAAGGCGTCGGTGGCCTTGGTGTAGCCCGTCCCCGGCAGGGTCATAACCACCAGTTTCCCTTCTTTCTTGGCCGAGGCGACGAGCTGCTCCCACTCCCGGTCCCATGCGCCGCCGGTCCCGCCCGAAGGCTGGGAGGGCTCCGGCACCCGTGCGCCGGGCGCGCAGGCTGCCCCCGCGGCGCCTGCGATTGCGGCCTGGAGGAAGTCCCGTCTCGACGGTAGGTTGGCAGGCATCACACACCTCCCGGAGGAATCAAGGTCCTCCATTAGGGCCCTGAGAGCCCTCTCGCCGCCTAATCGTGCGGATAATGGTCGAAAGCCGCGGGGCTGTCAAGCACGGCAGAACGAACAGAGAAAACCGGGCCGGCGTAGGGCCTAGCCGCTCTGGTGGCCTCCATCGCCAGGCCGCGGCCGGCACCATTACTCCACCTTGAGCGTCTCTCTGGTTGGCTCAACAGGTCGGTCTGGTCGAGGTGCGTCCGGCCACTCACCGCCAACGTAGCGGGAGAACAGCAACTCGCAGAAGTCAGCAGGAACCGCGCTCCTCGGCACCGGCGACAGCCGGTGGTTCAAAAGCGTTACGGCGATGAAATGCCGGCGGACAGCCCAGAAGTCGGTCCCCCTTCCCAGCTTCTGGTTCTCCCTTTTGTAGATAAGGTGATACAGGGCTTTCCCCAGCCCGTCCTGCTCCTCCCTCACCTCATCAGCGAAGGTTCGGAGGGCCGGGCGTGTGAGCTGCACCCCTCGCACCTCGTGCACCGCGCATTTAGGGGTGTTCACGTTGTAGAGCAGATCCCCGGGCACCAGGCCGCGGTGGACCAGGTCAGCCAGCACCGCCGCGAAACGTGCCCCGATCTCGAAGTTGGGCCCTTCGAGACTGAACGCGGACACGGCAAAGGCCGGGATGCCCCGCATGCGGGCGTGCCAGGCGGCGCCCACGGTCCCGGAGAGGAAGCACTCGGGACCGGTGTTATGGCCCGCGTTCACCCCGGAGACCACGAGGTCGGCTGGGCTGTCCCTCATCGCGTGGGCAAGGCCCAGGATGACTGCGTCGCCGGGGGTGCCCTCCACGGTATAGGTCGGAATCTCGTCCATGCTGAAGGGGAGCCGGTGCATGCGCAGCGCCTTGCTGAGAGAGATTGACGCCCCGACCCCGCTCTGCTCCCGGTCAGGTGCGACGACGGTGACGTCGCCGACGGTTTTCAGCGCCTCGGCCATGGCCCAAAGGCCTGGTGCATGGATGCCGTCGTCGTTGGTGAGGAGAATGTTCATGGGGGCTCAGAGATCTTCGGTCAGCATAATGTTATCAATCAGCCTGGTGTGCCCGATGTAGACAGCCAGGGACACCAATGCCGCTCCGCGTATCACGTCCAACTCCTCCAACGTTTCTGGGTGCGCCACGCTCACGTAGTCGAGGTGGGCCAGCGGCTGCGTTTCGACCACGCCCCGCATTTCACGCCGCAGGGTGTCCGCTTTTCGCTGGCCCTGAGCCCAACGGTCCTGGGCGCGCATCAGGGCCCGATAAAGGACCGTCGCGGCCTTCCGCTCGGCGCGTTCGAGGTAGGCGTTGCGGCTGCTCAGCGCGAGGCCGTCGGGCTCCCTGACGGTGGGACAGACGACGATCTCGACACCGAAGTCCAGGTCCCGGACCAGCCTCTTGATAACCACGACCTGCTGAGCGTCTTTCTGGCCGAAGTAGGCGCGAGTGGGCTGCATCACGTGGAAAAACTTGGTAACGACTGTGGCCACTCCCCGGAAGTGACCCGGGCGGGAGGCGCCCTCGAGCCGTTCGGTCACCCGGCGCACCTCGACATAGCTGCTGAAGCCCTCGGGGTAGACTTCGTTTGCCGCAGGCGTGAACAGGACGTCGACGCCCTCCCGCTCCAGCAATTCGATATCCCTTCTCTCGTCCTGCGGGTATCGTTCGAAGTCTTCGCCTGGGCCGAACTGGGCAGGGTTCACGAATATCCAGGCGGCGCAAACGGCATTTTCGGCTCGGGCACGGCGGACCAGAGAAAGGTGCCCTTCGTGGAGGTACCCCATGGTTGGGACGAGCCCGAAGCTGTTGCTGCACTTGGAGCGGGCCGTGCGCATGTCTGCGATGGTGCGGTAGACGTTCACCCAAGTCGACCTATGAGCTTGCTGTCACAAGGGCGAACCCGGCCACCAGAAAGTGATGGTCGCTCGTGAAGGCTTCCTGGAGCCCCAACTGGCGCATGGTTGCGAAGGAGACGGCGTCCACATAACTGAAGCCTTGATCCCGGTACTGGATGAGGATGGCCTCAGCGGCGAGTTCCCACGCCTCGGGGACGAAAATACGGGTCATGGAGGCGGGATCTCTGCTGCTGCGGAGGAAGCGCTCCGCGGGAGCCTGGCCCAGGCGTGCTCGTAGCAGTGTGTAGCTCTCACCCACCACGTGGTTCGAAGTTACCAGCTCGCGCCCATCGCCTTCTAGCCTCTGGAAGCAGCGCACGGCCTCCCGATGAAAGCTGTCTGCGACGTCGAAAAGGCCGTACCAAGCAGAGGTGTCGACGAACACGCCGGGCATCAGAGGGGTTCGTGGCGTTCGAGCGCGATTTCGTTCAGGACTTCGTCATGCCGTGCAGATGTATCGGCGTACCCGGAGTTACCTATGCCGATCAGTTCCCACAGCGGGTGGCGGGAGCCGGCTCGCTGCCGGCTCAGATACTCCCTGGCCGCGAGCCGGATGAGTTCTGCCTTGGACATCCGGCGGCGCGATGCGAGCCGGTCCAATGCTTCGTTGGTGTCTTGGTCGAGGTAGACCTGCGTGCGGTGCATACGGGTCATGGACGCTGCCTTTATACATCTATGGGACTTGATTATACATCAGCGTCTTGGAAACGCGCAAAGCGCGGCTATGGGGCAAATTCCAGCAGCCGCTGCCGCGCCTGGTCAAACCCCGGTGGGCCTTCAGCGGCCAGGAGCTGAAGATAGCGCTCCCGCCGGCCGATCTCCGCCTCCAGCGCCTCCGGGGATGTCCCTGCCCACCGGGCGAGGCCGGCCCAGGTATCGGGCGAGGAGAAGGGGGTCCACTGGTCGCCGGCGGGTGACCAGGAGACGAGGCTTTTGGCGCCGATCCCACCGGGGCCGCGGGGGGCCGGGTAGAACCAATGAATGCCGGTCACTTTCCTCACGAGGGCGCCGCCGGCAGGAAATGCTGCCTGATAAACAGCCAGCTGCAAGTGCCGGGCCAGGTCCGCAGGCGCCACGCCGATGGCCTCCCACTGCCGTACAAGGTCTTCTGGTCCCTCCGCGTGCATCGTCCCGGCGAAGCGGTACTCCTTATCGGTGAGTTTCACCAGCCGCGCTGCTGCGGGTCCCCAGAGGTACCCCGGCGTGTGGTCGCTGAACTCGCCCACCATCAGGTAGGTGCGGTCCCCCGCCGTCTGAGACAAGAAGGAGAAGTCTTCGCGCACGCCTCGCGTCACTACCAGTTCCGTATCCGCTGGAAAGAACCCTGCCAGCGCCGTGAGGGTAGTGGTCTTGCCGGTCCCCCGCGCCCACCCGCCCACCGTGATGATGGACGTCCGTCGCGCCAGCAGCGCCCAGAGCAGCGCCGCGGTCCGCCCGTCGAGCACTCCTGCCTGGATGAGGTGGAGCACCGAAAAAGTGGGGGCCACCAATCCGTTGCCGGTCTGGCCCCACCAGTAACGGGGAAAACGGAAGGGAGTCATTCAGTTGGTCAGTCTGTCAGTCGCTCAGTTGGTCAATCTGCATTTCTTGTAAGTATCGACGAGCCCGCTGACCCACCGACGAACTGACCACTGAGGAACTGAGGAACGGACCCACTGTCGAACTGAAAGACAGACTAACCTACTCGTACTAGTCCGACACCCGCCGTTTTTTCTGCCCCAGGTAGTCGACGAGGACATACTCGCTGAGCTTATCCGGGGAGGTATAGAACACCCGGCCTTTGTTCAGCCGGGCCATCTGGGCCACGAACTCCATGAGGTAGTAGCTCTGCTCCAGCATGAAGGTGTTGATGACAATCCCTTCCCGGGCGCAGCGCTGTACCTCTCGGAGCGTCTCCTGGATGGTGCGGTGGGTGGGGGGATAGGCGAAATAGGCGTACCCGCGCTCGAGGTGTGCCGTTGGCTCGCCATCGGTGACCATGATGATCTGACGGGTGCCGCCCCGGTGCCGGGCCAGGAACTGCCTTGAGAGCATGAGGGCGTGCTGCATGTTGGTGCCGGAAGCGTCGTAGCTCCAGGTCACCTTGGGGAGTTCGTTGTGCTTGATTTCCGTGGCGTAGGCCGCGAAGCCCACCAGGTAGAGGTCGTCCCGAGGGAATTGGGTTCTGATGAGGCTCTCGAGGGCGAGGGCCATCTTCTTCGCGGCGAGGAAACGGCCGGTATAACCCATGGAACGGCTCTGGTCCAGCAGCAGCACGGTAGCGCAGCGGGTCTGGTGTTCTGTGCGAAACACGTCGAAGTCTGCAGGAGCGATATGCACCGGGACTCCGGGACCCTGGCGTTCCACTGCATTGCGGACGGTGCCGTGAAGGTCAAGGTGGAAGGGGTCGCCGAACTCGTACTGCTTCGTCTCGTCGTCGCGGTCGCCGAGGAGCCCCCGCCGTTCCAGGTTATGGTTGCCCACACGGTCCCGCTTGAGCTTCTCAAAGACGTCCTTCAATGCCTTCTGCCCCAGCTTGCGCAGGGCCCGCGCCGTCAGTTCCAGCCGGTCTCCCCGCCTTTGCAGGTAACCCGCCTCCTCCAGCTTTCGAGCTAGCTCGCGCAGGTTTTCCAGCTGCTGCGCATCCTCTTCGCCGAGGAGCCGCCGTACCTCTTCCACCGTCGACTCGGGGATATCGTCGGAGAACTGCAGCGAGCGCAGCTGCTTGTCGAGGTCCTCGAACTTGGACATCTCCTCCATGAGCCGCATGGCTTCCTGGAGGGTAAGGGGGTCGTCGCCCCGGAAGGCGTAGTCCTGGGGGCGCTCACCGGGGAACATCTGGGCCAGGTTATAGGCCAACTCCTGCAGCTCTTCCTGCATCCCCATCTCGGACATCATGGAATCCATCAGGTCCTGCATTTGTTGCCGCTGTTCCGCGGAGAGGGAATCCATGAGGGACTGCATCTGCTGCATCCGGTCGTGCAGCTGCTCCAGCAGCTCGTTCAGGGACTGGGGCGGGTTATCCCCGAAGGCCTGGCCCCACTTGTCCATGAACTGTTGGAAGTTCGGCTCCTTCCCTTCCATGCGCTCCCTGAGCATCTGGTTCAGGTCCCGCATCATCTCCCGCAGGGCTTGCATCTGCTCGGGGCTCATCCCCTGCATTCCTTGCATGCCCTGCATCAAGTCCTGGAACATGCTCTGGGCCATCTGCTGTTTGAGCCGTTCCATCAACTCGTCGTACTTCTGCTTTGCCTCGGCGTCCCAGAAGTCGTACTCCTGGAGTTCCTTGAGGGCGCCGCCGAGCCCTTTAGGGAGGTTCTGGAGAAAGTCCCGCTTCTGCTGGGCGGCCTTCTCCATGAATTCGAGAAGACGTTGGGCTTGCTCGGGATCGAGGTCTCCAGTTTCGGGTTTCGAGGTCCGAGTCACTCCTTCCTCGGGGCTGGGTTGGGACTCGGAATCCTTAACAGCCGGCTGCGAACCGGTAGACGGTGGCTGGGTACGGGCTTGGGCATCGCTGACCCGCCTGTCGATCCCCTCGCGCTCCAACTGGAGGATCTCTTGTAGCGCTTTCTCCAGTTCATCGATAACCGAGCCGAGGTTATACTGGTCGAGGCGCTGCTCGCGGCGCTGCTTGAGACGCTGCAAGAGCTGCTGCAATCCCATGAGGTTCTGCCCGCGCATGCCCCGCTGCATGAGGCGGCGCAGGGCTTGGCGGGGGTCACCGCGTTCCAGGAGGTCATCGGCCAGGGCCGAGAGAATGTCGTCGGCATCCAGATCAATGCTCTGGGTGCCGTCCCAGCCCGAGTACTTGTAGCTCAGCATGTGGACCTCCGCGGCGTCATTATACGCCGCGGTGTCCGTCAGGTTTTGGGACGCGGGGCCGCGGGAGGCCCGGGGTTCGGACGATCGGCTGGCGATACCGCCGGGCAGGCAGGATGCCTGCGCTCCCGGATGGCCGCGCCCCCAGAAGAGGACCAGTTTGTGGGCTCACTTGTGGTCTAGAACTGGCGTTTTCTGAAGCGTCGCTGTTCCCGAGCGGGCTTTTGGGGTCTGACAGCAGACCGGACGTAGTCGAAGCTCTGTCGCACCAGCCCGAGGATCCACTCCTGGTCTTCCTGAAGCGTGGTCGGAGGCAGCATGACCCATTCGCCGAACACCGCGCCCGTTCCCGTCACCATCGTCTGCGCGCGCCCCTCGTCCAACAGCGGTTGTCTCGCGCTGGCGGGGAGCTTCACCAACACTCCCTGGTCGCCGAGAGCGGCGAACATTTTCCCACTAACGAGGTAGGCCTGCATCCCGAACATGGGTTGAGAGTCGACGGGCCCCCAACCCCGGACCGAGTGTTCCAGCCATGCGGTGTCGGTCATGCTCGCACGGCGGCGGTGCCGGAATCAGGTCGCGGCATGGTCATCGGTCGTGCCCGGTTGCGCCGCCACGGGGGAAGTTGTGGCTGCATCAGAGGTGCTCTCGCCCCGTACTTCCCGGGGCAACGCGAAGTGGACGCGTTCCTCAACGGTGTGCAACACCGAAATCTCCGAGACTCCGCCTTTCTTGAAGTGGTCCACGACCTGGGCAACCAGAAACTCTGGTGTCGAAGCCCCGGA
>CAZPYZ010000062.1:0-12519 GCA_964590215.1 uncultured Dehalococcoidia bacterium
GCCCGCTGGGGGTGGGTCAGCTCGCCCGCCCGGCCCCCGCCGCCCGCGACCTCGCGTTCCTCGGCGAGTGGGGGCTCCGCACGTGGGCGCAGGCCCTCCTCAACTGGGGAGTGAGCGACTCGCGCGTGACGGTCAGCATCCCCGATGGTGCTGTGCCGTCCACCGCAAGGTTTACCGTTGCCGTGGAAAACAAGGCGCCCACGGGCGTTACCGTTAGCGGAGGCGCTTTGCTCCCCAAGACCATCGACGTCACCGCCGACCCCCCGGTGACTCTTGGCAAATTGGTGGAGATCCAGGTGGATCTGACTGCCGCAGAGGTGGGCGGGCGAAATCTCGCGGACTTCCAGGGAGCGCTGATCGTTGGAAATACCGTAGAGGCCCGGCCAACCCGCGTGATTGACGCGGCCCAGGGCACCATCGCCTGGAACGCCGACCACTTCTCCAAGTTCTCGGTAATCACGGTGCTGCAGCAAGGACCCGCGGTGGACCTTGCCACCGGAGGAGCTACCGTCTCGGGGTTCAGCGTAGGCTTGAAGTGGGACTTACCGTCGGGCGCGACCCAGTACCACCTTCAAGTGGCGCCCTTCAACAATGACGGTCCGGGCGTGAACATCATCGGGAACGCAGTCAGCGAGTTTACCCTCCCGGCGCCTCCTACCTGGTACGGCCTCCTTCCTGATATGAGCTACGTCTGGTGGGTGCGGACGACGAAAGTGACGACGACGCCCGCCGAGACCGATTGGACTGCGCGGACGACCGGAAGGTTCCGGATGCCGGCGGTGGATAGCACCGGCATCAGTCCCGTGAACCCCAAGGCCGGCGAGAGCGTGAGTTCCCGCACGCCTACCTTGACCTGGGCCAACACAAATCCGGCAGTGTTTTACTACGAAGTGCAGGTGAGTAAGGACAGCAGCTTCAACACTGATCCCGCGACGGCAAGCGCGATGGTCTACTGGGTCCTGCTTCACGGGGGGATCACCACCCCGCCACAGAGCTATGCCATCCCGGCAGGGTTTCCTCTGGAGGCGGACACGACTTATCACTGGAGGGTTCGACCGCGGATTCAGGGAGATGGCAGGCCTGTGGCCTGGTCTCCTACGTTCACCTTTAAGACGCCCTAAGCTCGTTGAGCCTGGGGCTATAAGGAAGTAACGAAGTCAGCAACCAAAGAAGGTAGGGGCCTCCCCCGCCTCCTTGAAGATCCATCCATCGCCACCGTCCAGGCGCCGCCCAGGAATAGTGGATAGCTCCCAGCGAGGTAGGTCCAGATGAAACGGAGCAGTGACCGGATATTGACGACCCACACGGGAAGCTTACCGCGACCTACTGACCTTGCCGAGATAGCGCACGCACGGGACCAACGCGAGGCCCGGGCCCATGCGGAATTCGATGCGCTGGTCCGGGAGGCAGTCGCGGAAGCTGTGCAGAGGCAGGTGCAGGCCGGCATCGACATCATCAACGACGGCGAGGCGAGCAAGGTCGCCTACTCGACCTATGTTACGGAGCGTTTGACCGGCTTCGACGGCAAGCCGCCAGCGCGGCCACCCCAGGTCGAGGAGGCGATGTTTCCGGAGTTCTACAAGGACCGGGTCCCCTCGAGCCGGCGGATTATCCCGTCGTCCTGCACCGGACCCATCACCTGGCGGGGAACGAAGCAGGTGGAGGAGGACATCGCCAATCTGAAGGCGGCGACCCAAAGCGTGCGGGCCGAAGATATCTTCATGACGGCGGCCTCGCCGGGGGTGATCTGGAATTTCTTGCCCAATGAGTACTACCCCAACGACGAGGCCTACGTCTTTGCCGTTGCGGATGCGATGAGGCACGAATATAAGGCCATCGCCGAGGCGGGGTTCGTGCTGCAGCTCGACTGTCACGACCTGGCGATGTCCTGGAACCGGGCGGAGTTCGGGGATAAGTCGGTGGAGGACTTCCGCACCGTGGCGCAGATGCACGTCGAAGCCCTCAACCTAGCGACGGAGGGGATTCCTACAGACCGGATCCGCATCCACCTCTGCTGGGGCAACACCGAGACACCCCACGTACGGGATATTCCCCTGTCGAGGATCATTGACGTGGTGTTCAAAGCCCGCGCGGGGGCAGTGTCCTTTGAGGGGGCGAACCCCAGGCATGAGCATGAGTGGACCCTATTCGAGAAAGTCACGCTCCCTGAGGGGCTGATCCTGATCCCAGGAGTAATCGACTCGACGACGAACTTTGTTGAACATCCCGAACTGGTGGCGGAACGGATCGTGCGGTACGCGCGGTTGGTGGGGCGAGAAAACGTGCTGGCGGGGACAGACTGCGGGTTTGGGACGGCCACCGTCAGCACGACCGTCCACCCCTCTATCGCGTGGGTGAAGCTGGAGGCGCTGGCGGAAGGAGCCCGCATCGCGAGCGAGCGGCTTTGGGGTTAGGAGGGCCGTTGCCCGGCGCGTGGCAAAGGGCTGGTGAGTCACTTTTCGCGCTTGTGGCTCTTGCCAAGCCCGGCCGTGGCCAACTCAGGGCCCAGCCGGAAAGTCCCGTGGGGCGGGGCAGGAAAGCCGCGGAGCATCCCAGGGTGGGCGGGCGGGCGGGCCCACCAATCCGGGGTGGGGCCAGCTACGGCCACCGCAACTGACCCACTAGGAGTGCGGCCGGAAAGCCGCACTCAGTCGAGGGAAGCGGGGCAAACGACCGCTGCGTGAACCTGGGGCCTGGGGCGCAGCCCCGGTGTCACCGGCTTTCGGGCCGCACTTCTAGGGATTCGGATCGACGTTTTCGATGTTTGAAATGATCCGAATGTTGCGCTCCTGCTTGAGCTGTTCGGAAGAGGTCCGGACGCGGTGGGAGAAGATGCCCGACTCGGCAACCAGACGCTGGTTCGTCAGCTTGTAACGGCTGTTGAAACGCTTGAGCCAAACGCAGAAGGCCTACAGCGCGGCCAGCGCAACGGGAATGAGCACATAGATGGGACCGATGAGGTACGCCCCGACCGTCAACCCGATAACCAGCAGCCAGTAGGGAACGTTGACCAGGAAATCCCGCATGGACGCGGTCTCGCTCCACACGACGCGCTCTTCTTCGGCCACGGGTCACCTCCTCGAGCTGGACGGTAGCGCGACCGGATGTGCCCGGTCAAGTCCTCGAAGCGTCCGGAATCCCCCATCTCCGGGGGTGTTCAGGAGTCGGCCGCGACACCGACATGATGGCGCAGGCTTTCCAGCCTGCGCGGGTCCGAGCAGGCTAAAGGATTTATCCCACCAGGCGGGGGATTATGGCGTGTGAGCATGTGGGAGCCCGTCCCCTGGTAGAATCGCAGAGGGAGAACGGTGAAACAGTATGCGCCTCGCTAAGGGAAGGGTGATGGACCATATCGACTGGACCGGCCACTGGAAAGCGCTGGTGGAAGGCCGTGAGGTGCAAGCCGACCGGATCCGAGCGCGGCAGGAACCGCTGAGCAGCGCCCGAGGCGCTACCGGCGGCAGCTATTGGGACCAGAGGGCTGCTGGGTTCCGGGAGGGAGTGCAGGGCCGGGTCGAGGAAACCGACCAGGTAATCGCCCTGATCGCGCCGTACCTGACCCCCCAATCCACGGTCTTGGACGTGGGCGCTGGGGTCGGGCGCTACGCCATTCCCCTGGCCCCTCGGGTCGAGCGGGTCATCGCGGTGGAGCCGTCTGGTGGCATGAGGCGGTTCATGGAGGAGGACGCAAGGGCGGCCGGGGTGCACAACATCGCGGTGGTGCCCTCCACTTGGGAACAGGCGTCGGTGGAGCCCTGCGATGTGGTCTTGTGCTCCCACGTGGTGTATTTCATTTCGAATATCAGGGCATTCTTGGAAAAGGTCAGCGGGGTGTGTCGCGGGCAGTGCTTCATGGCCATCAGGACGAACCAACGGGATGCGCCGCTGCGCGTGCTCTGGGAGCTGATTCACAAGGAGCCGCGAGTGCCGGAGCCAGGGCTCATCGACCTCTACAACGTGATCCACCAGGTGCTGGGAGTTTGTGCCCACGTGCAAGTGGTGACCTATCGGTCCGGCCGCAACGCCTTGGGCCTGTTTGGCTCCGTGAACGATGCGTTGCCGGAGGTCCGGCGTCAGTTGCTCATCGCCGAGGGATCACCCGAGGAGGAGGAGGCGCGTAGGTACCTGGAGGACCGGATGGTTCGGGAGGACGGGAAGCTGGCGCTGCCTGGACCGGGTGTCTCGAACGCTGTGGTGTGGTGGGACAATCGCCCGGGGAGCGTGAATTTTGTGCGTTAGGTGAGGAACGTCTTACTGATACCCATGGGACACCCCATCGCTCTCGTCTGCCCCAAATGCGGGGACCGTTCGTCTCCCAAAGCGGTCCGAAACCTGTGCCCGTGCGGTAGCCCGCTGCTGGTCGAGTATGACTTGCCCCAGATCGGACGGGAGCTGACGAAGCCAGCCCTCGAAGGGCGCGAGGGTTCCATGTGGCGGTACTGGGAGCTGCTGCCCGTCGAGGACCGTTCTCTGTTGGTTAGTTTAGGTGAGGGTTGGACTCCTATCGTGTCTCTGCGGCGCTTGGGCAGTGAGCTCGGACTGCCGGAGCTAGTGTTGAAGGACGAGGGACGGAACCCGACCGGGACCTTCAAGGACCGGGGCGCTGCCGCGGGGGTCTCCCGGGCCAGGGAGCTGGGGGTCGCCCATGTCGCAATGCCGACGGCTGGGAACGCGGGAGGCGCCTGGGCCGCGTACTGTGCACGGGCTGGACTCCGGCTCGACGTCGTCATGCCGGAAGACACGCCGGACATGAACAAACTGGAGGCGTGCGCCTACGGGGCGCGCGTGCACCTGGTGAGGGGCCTCATCTCCGATGCCGGCCGCATCGTCGGCCAGGCCGTTGAGCGCTTTGGCTGGTTCGACGCATCCACCTTGAAGGAGCCTTATCGCATCGAAGGGAAGAAAACCCTCGGCTTCGAGATCGCCGAACAATTTGGATGGGAGCCGCCGGACGCGATCCTCTACCCGGCGGGTGGTGGCGTCGGGCTCATCGGGATGTGGAAGGCGTTCCATGAGCTGGAGGCCGTGGGATGGATTGGGAGCGGCCGGCCGAAGCTCATCATCGTACAGCCCCAGGGGTGCGCCCCTCTGGTCCGAGCTTTCCATCAGGGCGATGAGGAATCGTGCTTCTGGGAAGAGGCGGTGACGGTGGCCAGTGGTCTACGGGTGCCGAAGGCCTTGGGGGATTTTCTCGTGCTGAAGGCGGTGCGGGAGACCGGAGGATACGCCATCGCGGTATCAGACGACGCGATCCTGGATGCCGTTGCACTGCTGGCGCGCCTTGAGGGGATGTTCGTGTGCCCAGAGGGAGCTGCCTGCATCGCGGCGCTTCCTGAGCTGGTTTCGGCCGGGGTGCTGACCCCGCGGGAGCGAGTGCTGGTGGTGAACACCGGAAGCGGCCTGAAGTACCCAAATACGGTACGAGGGAATTTCCCCGTGCTCGAGCCGGGGGAGGCATTGCCGGGGCGGCTCTCGCCCGTCCATGGGAATTAGCCCCGTGGCGTATACAGTCGGGATCGTGACGGTCAGCGACAAGGGAGCCGCGGGCCAGCGGGAGGACCTGAGCGGCCCCGCCCTTCGCAGCGCGTTGGAGGCCGAGGGGGCTGCGGTGCTGCGGGTCCTGGTCGTACCGGATGAGCGGGAGACCATTGCCAGGACGCTCCGCGATTGGTGTGACGCAGGGGACCTCGATCTGGTACTAACCACGGGGGGCACGGGGCTGGGGCCGCGCGACGTCACGCCAGAGGCGGTTCTGGCAGTAATAGAGCGTGAGGTGCCGGGGATCGCAGAAGCGTTGCGGGCAGAAAGTCTGAAAGTAACGCCCATGGCGATGCTGTCCCGTGGGGTCGCGGGAGTGCGGGGGCGCACTCTTATTATCACCCTCCCGGGGAGCCCGAAAGCCGTCAGGGAATGCCTGGCTGTGCTCGTGCCGGTGCTGCCCCACGCGCTGGAGACCTTGCGGGGCCCGGTGGAAGAGCACCCCCGCTGATGAACTGGCGAGGCGGCGAAGGCCCGTGAGGGATAGATGCGCATCGATATCCTGACCCTGTTTCCTGGGATGTTCACCGGTCCCTTCGATGAGAGCATCATCAAGCGAGCGAAGGAACGGAGGATCGTTGAACTGGAACTCCACAATATTCGGGACTACGCGCAGGACCGTCACCACGTCGTGGACGACTACCCCTATGGCGGTGGGGTGGGAATGGTGATGAAGCCGGAGCCTGTGTTCAGAGCTATCTCCGCAGTCGTCAACCGGCCGTCTCCAGTCGCCGGGGCCACTGGCGCACCGCCGTGGATCGTGTTGATGACGCCGCAGGGGCACGTCTTCGACCAGGCGGCTGCTCGGTCCCTTGCGGCACGGCCCTGGCTGATCCTGCTGTGTGGTCACTATGAGGGAGTGGACGAGCGGATTCGGGAGCACATGGTGCAGCAGGAAGTCAGCATCGGAGACTACGTGCTAACCGGGGGCGAGTTACCAGCGATGGTGGTTACCGACGCCGTGGTGCGGCTGCTGCCGGGGGTGATGGGATCGTCGGAGTCAGGCGAGGAGGAGTCCTTCTCACAGGACCTGTTAGAATATCCCCAGTACACGAGGCCGGCGGACTTCCTCGGTTGGCGAGTCCCGGAAACCCTGTTGTCGGGAAACCATGGGGCCATCCGGCGTTGGCGGCGGCAGCAGGCCCTCCTACGGACGGCGGCGCGACGGCCTGAGCTGCTGGAGCGGACGGCATTGACGCCCGAGGAACGCCGGTGGCTGGAAGAGGAGGGTGGCTCAGGGGAGAGTCACAGAGCTGGCTAGAGAGATGGGCCCATGGACGTAACCAACATCATGCCTCTTCAGGCGAAGGCCACTCTGCCGGCCGTCGCGCCCGGGGACACGGTCCGGGTGAGCAGCAAGGTCGTTGAAGGGACTCGCGAACGGATTCAGGTCTTTGAGGGGGTCGTCATCTCCGTGAAGGGAGGAGCCATCGACTCGAACTTCACCGTTCGCCGGATCGCCTCCCACGGTGTGGGGGTGGAGCGCACGTTCTTCTTCCACTCGCCCCGAGTGGATAAAGTAGAGGTCGTTCGTCACGGGGAGGTACGCCGGGCCAAGCTTTACTACCTGCGGGGCCTCACCGGCAAGGCGGCCCGTCTGCGGGAGCGGATGGGCGCTCGGGGGACACCTCCATCCCCCATGGCTACCCCGGCAGAGCCTGCCACCCTCGAGGCCGATTCCGAGCCCCAGGAAGAGGCTTCCCAGGAATAAGCCCTCCCAGGGCTCGGTGCCCATCCCTGACTATCCGCCGCTCTCAATGACATCAGGCACGAATCACTCAGCGGCATCAGGCAACTGTCACCCTGAGGCACGAAGGGCCTGGTGGCGGCGGGGCCTCCCAACCAGATGCCTTCTTCGTCAGCATGACAGCACCCCTCGCGGCCGTGTCATTTCCGGTGTCTGGCGGCGCCGGCTGGCGAAGATCAGAATGACCTAGAGGCATGCCTTACGCGCAGGTAGCGGTCGACGCTCCGGCGCCTCTCAAGACCTACTCGTACCTCATCCCCCATGAGTTAAAGCTGTCGGTAGGACAGCCGGTCTGGGTACCCTTTGGCCGAAACTCCCCCCTGGTTCAGGGGATCGTATTCGGTTTCTCCGAAGACGCCCCGGTGGCAGAGCTAAAACCCGTCGCAGCTGCCATCGACGACCAGCCAGTAATCAGCGTCGCCGGGTGCAGGCTCGCGGAGTGGCTGTCGGACTACTACTATTCACCCTTGTTCGACTGTGCGGCTCTGCTGATGCCACCAGGCTTCCACCGGCGGGTGAAGACGGCCCTGGAGGCCGTTGCTGCGGCACCGGCGAGCGAAGGAACGGCACGCCCGCCGGTGCCCGAGCGGGCTCGAATCATTCTCGATTACCTCGAGACGCGCGGCGGACCGGTCGACCTTGCGGTAGTGCGCCGCGCATTCGGGCCCAACACCGACGGAGACGTGGAGCGACTCGCTGCCGCGGGGCTGGTGAAGCGCACATCCCGCCTTCCTCGGGCATCCGTGGGGCCGCGTTACACGCGACGGCTCAGGCTGGCGCCTCTCGGCCAGGTCGCGAACCTGACAGAGGCGTACTGGAGGAACCGGCCCCGCCAACGGGAGTTGATTCAGGCTTTGCGAGATCGGGGCGGGTCCATGGGAGCGGAGGAGCTGGGGGGGTCGGGGGGAGTCGCGTCGCTGCTGGCGGAGCGGGGTTTCATCACAGTGGAAAGGGACAGGGTGACTCGGGATCCTTTGGCAGGGCGGGCGTTCCAGGAGTCCTTTCCACCGCCGTTAACCCTGCACCAGGAGAACGCGCTGGGGCAAATACGGAGGGCATTGGCCGGCCTTTCGAAGCGCTCGGACGGCGCCGCATCTCAGCCAGCGCGGGCCTCGGGGGCACTCCAGGGGTTCCTGATCCACGGGGTTACCGGAAGTGGGAAGACCGAGCTGTATCTTCAGGCCCTGAGTACATGTGTACAAGCAGGCAAGCGAGCAATTGTGCTGGTGCCAGAGATCGCCTTGGAGCCCCAGACCGTTGCCTTCTTCAGCGCCCGCTTTCCGGGTCGCGTTGCGGTGCTCCACAGCGGGGTGTCGCCCGGGGAGGCCTACGACGAGTGGTGGCGTATCCGAAGAGGGGAGTTTGATGTGGTCATCGGCTCCCGTAGCGCGGTGTTCGCCCCTCAGCCGGATCTTGGCCTGATTGTCGTGGACGAAGAGCACGAGTCGACTTACAAACAGCAGGACGTGGCGCCGCGCTACGATGCACGCCGCGTCGCCCGGGAACGGGCGCGACTCGGAGGAGCAGTCCTGGTGCTCGGGAGCGCGACCCCCGACCTGGGAACGTACACGGACAAGAATCTGCGGCGCTTGGAACTACCGCATCGGGTCTTGCCCGCAACTCGCGGCCCTCACCCTGGACCTCTCCCGGAGCGAGAAGGAAGGTCGCGTCGCGGACTGCCGCAGGTGGAAATCGTAGACCTTCGAGAGGAACTCAAGGCGGGAAACCGCAGTATCTTCAGCCGGGCTCTCCAGCAAGGGCTGGCGGCCACGCTCAGAGACGGTCTGCAGGCGATTCTCTTCCTGAACCGTCGCGGGACCGCAAGCTTCATTCAGTGCCGAGACTGTGGCGGCGTGGTGCGTTGTCGTAGCTGCGAAGCCCCCTTCACCTACCACGGGGTGGAGGACCGGCTGGTGTGCCATCAGTGCAATGCTCATCGCAGAGTCCCACTCCGTTGTCGGGAATGTGGCAGCTCCCGGATCCGTTACTTGGGGGTTGGGACACAACGGGTTGAAACCGAGGTGAAGGCCCTTTTCCCCTTGTCCCGCGTTCAGCGCTGGGATCGGGATACCGCAAGAAACCGGAGAGGACACGAGGAGTTCTTGGAGCGCTTCTCCCGGGGTGACGCAGACGTTATGGTGGGCACTCAAATGATCGCCAAGGGGCTGGACCTGCCCCAGGTGACCCTGGTGGGGATCGTGAACGCCGACGTTAACCTGTATCTCCCAGACTTCCGAGCGGCAGAGCGTACCTTCCAACTGCTGACTCAGGTGGCGGGCAGGGCGGGGCGGGGCGAGTGGCCGGGCAGGGTCCTCATCCAGACCTACACGCCCGAGCACTACGCGATTCAAGCGGCAGCCCAGCAGGACTATGGGGCATTTCTACGAAGCGAGCTCGCTTACCGGCGGCGTCACGGGTACCCACCCGCGCAGCCCCTGATACGACTGCTCTATAGCGACACCGCTGCGGCCCGAGCCCAGGGGGAAGCAGGACGTTACGCCAGGGCGCTTTCGACGGAGCGTGCACGGCAGGGGAGCGCCGATGTTCAGGTCATGGGGCCGCTGCCGGCGTATTTCCGCCGGGTAAGGGGGAGATACCGCTGGCAGGTCTTACTAAAGGGCGACGGGGGGCGCGATCTGCTGGACCGGTGTCCCCCTCCCCGCGGGTGGATCGTCGACGTGGATCCGGCGCATATCCTTTAGCAGCTAGCGGGCGAGCTAACGCAACTATCGTTCACGTAGTGAGTGGTCCGTGGTGAGTAGGCGGGGGCGGTTCCCTACGCACCACGCACTACGCCCGGCCGGCTTTCAGGTTCATCTGGCTAGGCTAAAGGCTGGCACGTAGCGGCAACAGGAGCCAGGGCCCCGCCTCATACGCCCATGCGTAGGCTATAATCGACCTGCAAGTTCACGAGGGTGAGGCGGACGATGGCCCTACGCGAGATCCTGCTGGTGGACAACCCGATCCTGCGACAAAAGGCGAAGAAAGTGCGGGGCCTCGACGCATCGATCCAGCGGCTGATAGACGACATGGTGGAGACCATGGACAGCGCCCACGGAGTGGGGCTGGCAGCGCCGCAGGTCGGACAACTGATCCGGGTCATCGTGATCCATATCCCCGAGCAGGACCCCGTCGCCCTCATCAACCCGCAGGTGGTGAAGCGCGCGGGGGAGCGGATCCTCGAGGAAGGCTGCCTGAGCATCCCGGGATGGCGTGGGGAGGTGAAGCGTTCGGTCACTGTAACGGTGAAAGCGCTGAATCGCGAGGGACGGGAGGTCCGGATCAAGGCGTCGGAGGACCTGCTGGCTCAGGCGCTGGAGCACGAGATCGACCACCTGGATGGGGTGCTCTACATCGATCGCCTGACGTCACCGGAGAAGCTCTGGAAACTCCCTCCACCAGGCGAGGAGGACAGTGGAAGCGACGAGGAGGCGGAACCCGAGCCGGTAGGGACGGTAGTCTCGGGTCTCTAGTCTCGGGTCTCTAGCCTCGGGTCTCGAGTCCCACCCCGTCCGGGTGGGGCGGCGTATTTGATGGAGCTGGACGAGCTATACGAGCGGTTACGGGAGGGTAGCCGGGGTACCAAGGCGTATCTAGTTGGCGGTTGTGTACGGGACGGCCTGATGGGCCGTCCTTTTGTTGACCTTGACCTCGCGGTTACGCAGCCGGAAGCTTTCGCGCGGCGCCTTGCGTCAGCGTTGCGTGGGACGCTGGTGCCCTTGGGGGAACGGTTTGGCGCCTGGCGGGTGGTGGTCGGTGAGAGGATCATCGACGTGGCCGCGATGCAGGGCGACATCGTCGCGGACCTTGGGCGGCGGGACTTTACGGTCAACGCAATGGCGGTGCCGCTAAGGGGGGAAAAGGCGGCGCTGCTCGGGAACCCGGTGCAGCACTCCCTTACGGTCGTGGCTCGGTCAGACCTGATCGATCCCTTTGGCGGGGTGGAAGACCTCCGCCGAGCCATCGTGCGGATGGTGAGCCCCGACAACCTGTCGGCGGACCCGGTGCGTTTGCTGCGAGGGGTGCGATTAGCGGCGGAGCTGGGGTTGTCCGTCGACCCGGACACGGAGGGAGCCATAGCCGCTCGCGCTGGACTCTTGGGCCAAGCGGCCCTTGAGCGCCAGCGGGAGGAGTTTTGCCGGATCCTTGCCGCGGAAGGCGCAGCGGGTTCCCTCGGCTTACTGGACCGGCTCGGTCTGCTACAGGTTCTGCTGCCGGAGCTGGACCAAGGAAAGGGCGTGGGCCAACCGAGGGAGCACTACTGGGATGTCTTCGACCACGAGATTGAGACGGTGGCTGCGGTGGAAGCGGTGCTGGACGGGCATGTGTCACGACCGTATCTGAATGTCGCTGCGGAGATGCGGCCCTTTCGTCCCGGCCTGCAAGCACCGCCCGAGGGCACTCAGGCAGCGACGCCCGGCGAGACGTTGGAGGGATACTTCCACCGCCCGGTAGGGAACCTGACACGCAGAACGCTGCTCAAGCTCGCCGCCCTGCTGCACGATGTGGGTAAACCAGCGACGAAATCGGTTCAGCCCAACGGACGGGTGCGGTTCTTCGGCCATTCTGAGCTGGGAGCCGAAATGGCCAAGACGGCCATGGCCAGGCTCAGGTTCAGCGAGCAGCAGATCAAGGTGGTCACCACCATGGTCAGGCATCACCTCCGGCCTGCCCAGTGGAGCGATGGCGGCGTGCCCACACCTCGGGCCCTGTACCGGTATTTTCGAGACCTGGGAGACGTCGCGGTGGATACCATCTTCCTCAACCTGGCCGATTACATGGCGGCCCGGGGTCCACTGATGGATCCTCTCCACTGGGGGGCGCACGTCGCGGTGACCTCCTATGCGATGGCGTCCTCCGTTCACCAGGAGAAGAAGGCTCCTACACCCCGTCTGGTCACAGGGAATGATGTGATGGAGGCGTTCGGGCTGGAACCTGGGCCCGTGGTGGGCCAGCTCCTGACTCAGATCGATGACGCATGGCGCTTGGGCAGGATCGGGACGCGGGAGGAAGCGCTGGATTTGGCGCGTCGTGCGCTGCGGCATGGGCCACAAATGCTCCTTCGCCACGCCTAGTGGTGCGGCCGGACCGCCCGGTGGGGGTTGGGACAAGGGAGCCGCGGTGCCGAGGGCGCGCGGGCTCACAGCCTCGGGCCCTGCCGGGGCCGCTCGCTTAGGCGCTTGCCGCCGTCACAACGCAGATTTTGTGCACGGTACGTTGCAGCGGCAAGAAGT
>CAZPYZ010000063.1:0-6540 GCA_964590215.1 uncultured Dehalococcoidia bacterium
GGTCTGGCGGTGGCGGGGCCTCCCCACCAGATGCTTCCTTCGTCAGCATGACAGCACCGGCAGTGTTGCAGCGGTACGTGTCCGAACGTATGAAACGGTGTACTAAGTAGCCGTTCGGCCGGAAAGCCGCACTCAGCCGAGGGAGGCGGGGCAAACGTCCGCTGCGTGAACCTGGGGTCTTGGGCGCAGCCCCAGTGTCACCGGCTTTCCGGCCGTGCTTCTAGCCTGGCATCACGTCCGTCGTGGCTAGCAGAACCCGTACAGCCGCGCGCAGTTGTCCCAGAGGTACCGGCGCTTGGCCTCTGGCGAGAAGTCCTGCTCCAGGAACCGCTCCACCGCATGCGGATACTTGGAGTCGGGATGGGGATAGTCGGTGGAGAAAACCACCGTGTGGCCGTAGCCGGCGTCCTCTATGTACCCGGCAGGCGTCTCGTCGCACTCTACAGAGGCGAAGCACTGCCGTTTGAAGTACTCGCTGGGACGCAGCTTGAGTTCGGGCTGCTCATACCCACGCCACTCCTGGTGCTCATCCAATCGCCAAAGGAGCCATGGAACCCAGGAGCAGTTGCCCTCGAGGAAGGCCACGCGTAGCGCCGGGAAGCGTTCCAGTACGCCTCCGCCGCAGAAGGCCACCCCCGCCATCATCATCGCCATGGAGTGAGAGCACGTGTGCTGCAACATGGTGGTAGCGAACTGATTGCCCACCTGGTTTAAGTAGGGAGTTCGGCCGCCCTCGTGGAAGCACACGGGCACGTCCAGGCGCTGGCACTCTTCCCATAGCGGGTCGAAATACGCGTCGTGCCAATTGCGCCCGTTCACGATATTGGGGCGCATGTACACCGCCTTGAACCCCAACTCCTCAACACAGCGCTTGGTCTCCTGCGCCGCCAAGGCCACGTCGTGGGGAGCGAGGTGGGCCGCCCCGAACAGGCGGCCAGGGTACTCCTTGCAGAAGTCGTACAGCCAGTCGTTATAGGCGCGGGCAATGGCCGCGGCCAGTGGCGGGTCCAGGCCGTCCACGGCGAGGGAGAACAGGGCCCGGCTTGGAAACAGCACCGCCACGTCGATGCCTTCCTGGTCCATAGCCCACACCTGCGATCCCGCGTTCCAACCGCGTGCTTCCGCCTCCCCGTATTTCCAGTCCTGCTCGTCGTACTCGCGTTTCCCACCCTCTCCGGTGATTGGCGCGGCCCTGTAGTCGTGAAGCTGCTTCCCGTCCAGCGTGACGCCCAGATCTCGTTGAAACCGGGTCTGGCCGGCAGGAGCGCGGTCGCGGAACTCTGAGGCGATGTAGCGCTGCCACAGGTCCGGCGGCTCCAGCACGTGCATGTCCGAGTCCATGACCCTGAAACCAGCTTTCACTGTGTCACCTCCTGAAGCGAGTGCGTGCAACGTACCGCCGCTGCCGGCTCTCGTCAAGCTGGCTGCACGCGGGCACTCCGGCACTATGTGGGGATGGTACCCCCGTTCCAGCGGTGGGGAACTTCACACCCCTTACCTTCATAGCCCCAAAGGGAGCGGTACACCTCCATGTCGTACTCGATGCCCAAGCTGCTTAGGGCTCGCTCTATCTCGTACTGGACCGTGATGGGCCTGATGTGAGGAGGCATACGGACGTCCACATAGAGGCTGCACGCGCCAGGAAAGTAGTTAGGCTTGAAGGGAGCCCCGCCTTCGATCGCACCGACGTTGACCTTGGGCAACAGGGGGCCCGTAGCCGGCTGATAGACTTGCGCACTGGTGACCACCGGGAGGCCCAGGTCTCGCTCAAGGTCCTCGATGACCCCCACACTGGGATCGACGCCTGGTGATCCAGCCGCCGCCGCCACCCTTTGCATCAAGCGCTCCTCTCAGAGCGTATGCTTGCCCAAGGACGTTAGTTGCCCACCGCGGCCGCCCCCGCGCGGGCGCAGTCTTCATCCTCCTGGCTGGTGCCTCCGCCGACGCCGCAGGCGCCGATGACTGCGCCATCGCTCAAGATGGGGACCGCTCCCTGGGAGGGTATCATGTGCCCCCCTTCGCCTGCGACAATACCCCGCACAATGGGCGTGTCCGCTCGCTCCTGGAGCAGCCTGCTGTCCCTCCCGAAGCCCGCGGAGGCCACTGCCTTGCCCTGGGAACCGTACACACTCGCCCAGATGGCTCCGTCCATGCGGCCGAAGGCCACCAGTCTTCCGCCTTCGTCACAGACCGCCACGCTGATCTTGATGTTCAGCTCTTGAGCCTTGGCGATAGCGGCTTGAACGATCCGGTTTGCTTGCGCCAGCGTTAGAGCCATTGGATTACCTCCTCGCTCACATTAAGTCAAGAAAGCTAGCTCGGGATGGATGAGGTCACACACGCCCAAGCGAGCCAGCTAAGAGACCTTCTCGTTGTACGTTTGGAGCGCGCCTAGATATTCCCCATGCGTGTGTTCTCTGATGCCGGCAAACAGCGGAATCACCCCGACACCGTCCGGCATCAGGCGTATGAAATCGTTCACTGAGGCGGTGGTATACCCGGGCTTGATTACTCCAATTACGCCTCGCCAGGTTCCCGTCGGCATGTCTTGAAGATCCTCTGGATGTTCCTAGGCGCTTGCCGAAGCCGTATCGACAAAATGTTGTCGTTGTCGGCGCAAGCGCCTGGACGGGGACGGGCGGCCGTAGGGGCAAGGGAATCCGCGTGAGCGGGAAATCCATGTACCAACACGTCCGAGTTGTGTCCCACGTGCCCGAAGGGCCCCCGTTCCGGACACGGTCCCGGAACGGGCGTAGGTTGTTAGGTTGCCCCGAAAACTCCGAGCGCAAATCAGGGCCGGATCCGGTCGGTCCAGTATGTCCAGTCAGGCGCGACACAGGCCCGAGAGGTCCAATGGTTCATGACCGGCCTTTTCCGCACTGCATGGTCGCCCTGCTGGGCCATGCCTAGCCGTGAGGCATGCGATGTGCCGCTTCGTCGCGAGCCTGCCAGTATCTGTTACTACGCTCCTTGGTCCAATGTCAAACCGGCGCTGCGGGGGGACCAAGGTTCTGTTGCCAAACCAAAACATATGTACTACAATCGTTCCCAACGAGCCCTTACTCCCAACGACCCACCGCACCCGCCCCGGCCAGACCTCCTCCATCGCCACCTCCCGCAGCGAGGTCCTCCGGTCCATCTACGGCCTCCAGGGCCTCCCCTCGAGCTCGCCCTCGCTGTGGCGTAGCCGCCCTCGGCGGTGAAAACGCGTTTTTGCAAAACAATTTCGCACCACCACTGAAATGAAACCGTGACCACCCGCCCCATCGCCCCTGATCCCGGGCCCGTGCCGCTTTGACAGAAACCCAGTCTGGTGTATAAGAAAGCTGCGGTTTTGGGCCCCACGGCAGGTGGGAGCGAGCCCAAGTCAGCCCGCCCGGAGGACACACAAGTTCGAGAGGAGGTCGGCCATGGTGACTACGGATTCCTCGGTGAGGGGGCTCGTCGACACCCCCAACGGCACCATCAACAATGCCGTTTTCAGCCACCCCGACATTTACGCCCAGGAGCTGGAGCAGGTCTTCGCCCGGATGTGGCTGTTCGTAGGCCACGAGAGTGAAATCCCGAAGCCCGGCGATTTTATCCGCTCTCGCATGGGCGAGGAGCAGGTCATCGTCACTCGGGCCCGCGACAACCAGATCCACGTGCTGCTGAACTCGTGTTCCCATCGCGGCAACATGGTGTGCCGGTACGACCACGGCAATGCTCTCGCCTTCCAGTGCGCGTTCCACGGGTGGGTTTTCGGAAGCGATGGCGCGCTGCTGAACCTGCCGCCGGGCACGGACGAGCTCTACACCGCGGACATGCGCAAGGAAGAGTGGGGGCTGCTGAGGGCACGGGTCGAGACCTTCCAAGGGACCATCTGGGCCACTTGGGACGAGACCGCGCCCAGCTTGATGGACTACTTCGGCGGCGCCGAGGCCTACTTCGCAGTGCCCTTGTGTGACTCCGACGGCACACCCGAGGGCACCGAGGTCGCGGGCGGTGTCATGAAGTGGCGGGTGGGCCTGAACTGGAAGGTGCCGCAGCCCGACATGGACATTACCCACGGGTGGATCACCCACCGGTCCGCTCGCGGGGCCCTGAACCAACAGGGATTCTCGATGCCGCGCAACTATGAGAACCAGTACCAGGTGTGGTTCCCGGAGGGGCATACCACGGACATCGTTTATCGGGATGACCCGGACGAGGAGAACGCCTTCGCCGGCTGGTCCCAGTACCCTGTGGTCCGAGAGTACCTAAGGGAGAAGTGGGCCAAAAGGAAAGAGCGCCTGGGCAAACTCGCGCACATCAACGAACCGCCCCACATCTTCCCCAACATGGGGTCCGTCGGTCGCATCCTGCGGGTCCTGCATCCCCAGGGACCGGCTGAGGTGGAGATGTGGTCCTATATCCTGGTGGACAAGGCCGCTCCCCCCGAGGTGAAGGAAGCCATGGTGCGGTTCCACGAGCGGAGATGGGGCCCCAACGGCATGATCCAGAAAGACGACATGGAGAACTGGTATGTCCAGACTCAGTACAGCAAGGGTACGATGACCCGGATGAAGCTCCGCCACAACGCCCAGCTAGGGATGTCGAAGCCGTCGCTGCATGGTCCCTCCGCCTTCGGTCTCCCGGGCATGTGGCACCCCGAACCTACCGATGAGAACTACCGCCGGTTCTACCATCGCTGGGCCGCGGTCATGGAGGCCAAGGACTGGGACGAGATGCGCATCGAGAACCCCGCACGGTAGGACGCACGGCCATGATGCGCACCACCACCATCGAGGATCACCTGCTCCGGCTCGAGATCGAGGACTTTCTGTGGCTCGAGGCAGACCTGCTGGACGAGCATCGCTACGACGAGTGGCTGGACCTGCTCACCGACGACGTGAGCTACTGGATGCCGATACGCAGCAACGTCCCGTCCAAGGAGATGGACCGCGAGTACACCGACGAGGGCCTCGAGCTCTCCTGGTACACCGACGACAAGCCAACCCTGGAGCGACGGGTCCAGCAGATCAAGACCCACGAACATTGGGCCGAAGAGCCCCTCTCCCGAGTGTCACACATCGTCTCCAACATAAGGGTGCTCGGGTGGAATGAGCGGGACGAGGTGCGGGTCAAGTGCCGGTTCGTGTTCTATCGCAACCGGCACTCCGATGAAGAGACCACCATGATTGGGAAACGCATCGACACCCTACGCCGCACCGATAGCGGCTTCAAGATCGCACGACGCGAGATCTACCTGGATGAGGGGGTACTGCTCCACAAGAACCTTACAAACTTCTTATAACCCCGCGTACGTGCCACCATTCCCGCTCAGCGGTTGTGATCTTTCGCGACGCGTGGGAACTGTCCTTCCTACAAGAATGTGGAGCAGGCGTCCTCGCCTGCGGGGGCGGGGCCACTCTCAGGCAGCGCTGCCAAGCGCCCGCGGGCTTGCCTTGAAATCCCCTCTCCCTTTGGGAGAGGGTTAGGGCGAGGGCCAGCCAGCACTGCATTTTCATCAAACTTGGGTGACGGACACTGGCCTCAAGCCGGTCCGGCAGCCACCGCGGCCGGCGCACAGGCGCGCATCACCGCGCGCGTTGCCTCGATTCCCGGCCGCGCGTTGACCACTCGCACGATGGCGACGTCCAGCCCCTCGGCGAGACGGCGGAAGTGCGCAGCCGCCCCCGCGGGCTTCCCAAAGTACCCGGTCTTGAGCAGCAGTTGTGGCGGCAGCCCCTCAGCCAGCTCTTCCTCCTTGGCCCCGTTGACGTCCCGCCACTCCTCCAGTTTCGTCAGGACCTCCTCGAACCCCATGCGGCCGAAGTGGCCCCGGTAGCCCATGGTCTTGGGCGATCCAGGCCTCGCGATGGCGTAGCCCAGCGTCGCCTGCGCCAGGGCCTTCCGGGCCACCTCCTCATCCTCGTCGACGCAGATCCGGATGTATTCCACCAGTTTCACGGAACCCGGGTCCCGGCCGGCTCTGGCCGCGCCTTCGTTCAGACGTTCCCGGCTCCACGCCACCTGCGCTGCGCTGCACCAGTTCAGGGAGGCCCCGTCGGCGGCCTCGCCCGCCAGGCGTACCATCTGCGGGCCCAGGGCGCCGAGGTACACCGGGACGTGGGGCGGCTTGAAGCCAAGCTGCAGGCCGTGCATGGAGAGGACCCTGCCGTCGTAATCGACCCGCTCCCCCGCCAGCAGTCCCCGCAACACCGTCAGGTAATCCCGCATCGTAGCGATGGGGGGCATCTCGGGAAGCCCGTAGCTGCGCCGGTACGCCTCGGTGTAGCTCCCGCCGGTGCCGATGCCAAGAGAGAAGCGACCCCCTGTAAGGTCGCTCACCGTTGCTGCGCAGGAGGCGAGGGTGACCGGGGACCATGCCGGTGCCGGAACGACAGAGATTCCCGTGGCGAGGCCGCTCGCCGCGTGCCACTGGGCGCACACGTGCATCGCATCTCGTCCCGTGGCATTGCTGTTGGACCAGGCGCTGGTGTAGCCCAGCTGTGCCGCCTCCTTGACGACGGCGCGCTGCTCATCCCAGGTCAGCCGAAGGGTTGGGTCCAGGCCGAT
>CAZPYZ010000063.1:6640-12460 GCA_964590215.1 uncultured Dehalococcoidia bacterium
CCGACGCCCACGTGGTCGAAAACGAAGCCACCTGGTCCTACTTCGAGGATCGGGAGAGCCGCCCTGCCCTGGTCAGCATCCCCGGCCGCACCGGCCGCAACGCGGTCATGTGGGCCATCGATGGCCGCCTCATAAGCACGGGCCCCGTCTCCGAGACCGATGCGGTCAAGGCGGACCGGGAGCTAGACGACGTCGACGCCCGCATCCGCCACATGGACGAGCTTGGCACCGACGTCCAGGTCATCTTTCCCACTATCTTCCTGCGGCCCCTGACGGACAAGCCGCAGATGGAAGTGAGCCTCAGCCGGAGCTACAACCGCTGGCTGGCTGACCGCTGTGCCCAGGGAGGCGACCGTCTTCGCTGGGCCGTCATCCCGCCGACGGTGGACATTGCGGCGGCGGTAGAGGAGGTCCGGTTCGGCGCCGCCCACGGCGCCTGCGCCGTCTTCTGGCGGGGGTTCGAAGGGGAGCGGCTTCCCGGCAGTCCCTACTTCGACCCCGTTTACGAAGAAGCCCAGCGCTTGGGCCTGCCCATTTGCGTCCACGCGGCGACGGGGAACTTCACCCACCACGACCTGTACCCCGAGGATCCGGGCCTCTGGCGCTTCAAGGTCCCCGGCATCGTCGCCTTCCACAATATCCTCACCTCCCGGCTCCCCCAGCGCTTCCCGCAGTTGCGCTTCGGCTTCGTCGAGCTGAGCGCGCAGTGGGTGCCCTACGTGCTCCATGATTGGGTGCGCCGCGCCCAAAAGCGCGGGGAATCCGCAGATCCGACGGCGCTGATGGCCGAGCACCGGATGTACGTGGCCTGTCAGACGGACGACGACATCGCCTACGTCCTCAAGTACGCCGGGGAGGGAAACCTGGTGGCAGGCACGGACTACGGCCATGCCGACACTTCCAGCGAGCTGGAGGCGCTGCAGCGGCTGCGGACCCGAGAGGACGTGACACCGGCGGCGATGGACAAGATCCTTGGTGATAACGCCAGGGCGCTCTACGGGCTGTAGACCAGTGCACTGTGCTGGAGTTCACAGTTCAGCGTTTCGGAGCCGTCTCACCTTGAACTTTGAACCTCGAACTCCGAACTGCTTCGGATATCCGGCCTACGGCGGCTAAGTTAAGGAGGATTGGTCATGCCACTCTACATGTACCAGGCCGCGTACACCGCCGAGTCCCTCTCGGCCCAGATGAAGAACCCCCAGGACCGGTTCGAGGTGGTTAAGCCGCTCCTGGACAGCGTCGGGATCAAGCTGCTCGCCGGCGGCTACTCCTTCGGCGATTACGACATCGTAGCCATCTACGAAGCGCCCGACGACACCACGGCCGCCGCGCTGGCCATGGCCGTGGGGGCAGGGGGAGCGGTGCGATCCACCAGGACCACGAAGCTGCTTAACGGGCAGGAATGGGTCGCTGCACTGCGCAAGGCCCAAGGAGCGTCGGTCCAGTACCACCCAGCGCGGTAGTGTAGGGCCGGGGCCGAGGTTGGGGAGGGCGTATCGCCCCGGGCCCTTGCTTCGTTCGCGGCGGCTAGTGCCACTGCCTCCAGCGGGCCAGCCAGTCCGCGTCGGTTGGCGCCCTGCCGGTGCGAGCCTGGAACTCCAGGGACCAGGCCCGGTCGACGCGATCCTCGATGGTCGGGATCCGGCCGTGCACCCGCTGGAAATCCTGCTCCCATGCATAGTCGAAGGTGCCCAGGGTGGCAGGCGTCAGGAACACCGTGGTGCCGGGAACTTCGGGTTCCAGAGGTACGAAGGGGCCGGCGGCTCCGCCCTCCACGAAGGGTGTGCCCGGGATCGACAGGACGAACCCCTCGTGCTGCCCTGTGGAAATCGGTACGGCGCCGAGGTTGCAGACTATCTTCAGGCGCGCGGGAATGGCCGCTGAAGAGGGGACCTGCCGGCCCAGCTCTACCTCTAGCTCCAGGATACCGGCCGTAAAGGCGCCCCAGCTGCCGGCGTTTGACCAGTTGACCAGCCGGCGGGCCGCCCACGTCCCACCCGCTAATACGGGCCTGGGAAGAGGATCCGCATTATTGGAGTGTTGGAATATGCCGCTGCCCCAGACCTGCGAGCCGCTTACCCAACCGGACCCGAACACACCCATGCGGTGGTCCCCGCCGTCAGGCGTCCGAGCCCGGCTCTGGTTTGAGAGGAAGAACCCTAGCTCCCCCGCGGCCAAGGCGGGCGGGGCGGTGACGTGCCCCAGGACCGGAGCTGCAGCGAGCCCCAGGCCACCCGCTCCGACGGCTTTGAAGAACTCCCTGCGATCCATGTCCTGACCCCTCCGTAAAAAGTTAGTCGACAGGAGCTCCTGCTGGGTTGCACGGCTGAAGCGCCGTGGCCCGCCCCTATCGGGGCGCTATCGCGCCGACGGAGGAACTGTAGTCGGTAGCATCGTGTAGCGTCAAATGCGCCGGTACTTCTCCCCTAGCGCCTCTTCCCACTCCAGGTAGTGCACCATCTCTTCCCGGCTCCGCTCGGTGCCCGCCCGGACGAAGTCATTAGTGGAGGCCAGCAGGTTCTGGAAGCCCTCCTCCAAGGGAAGGCCCGCGGCACGCCAGGCCCTGATGCCACCCTCCAGCACGGAGACATCCCGGTACCCGAGCTCCACCAGAGTGGCGGCGGCCAGCACGGCGTTGGCACCATCGGCGGAGGTCACCAAGACGGGGTCATGATGGTCTCGGGCGACTTCGGCGACCCTGAGCTCGAGCCATCCACGAGGGAGCCAGAACGACCCGGCCAGGTGGCCGGCCGCGTACTCCCGGCTGGTGTCCACGAACAGGACCAGCGGGCGCGGGTTGCCCTTCACAGCCTCCGCCGCCGCCTCGGGCGAGAGCTGAGGCGCCACGGGGGCCGCCTCCTGATAGCCGAAGGGCTCCTCGTGGGGCACGCCACGTTCCAGGGGACCTTGCCAGCCCGCGGTGCCGCCCTCCAGGACCGAGACGTTGGGGAACCCCATTTGCCGGAACCAGGAGCCAGTGATGGCGGCTCTGACCACGCCGTCGCAGGTGAACACGATGTGTCCTGCCCGGACACCGATGATCTCGTCCGCCCGCTGGATGGCCTGGCCACCCGGCACCCATTGGAAGCCGGGGATGTGGCCCCCCAGATACTCCTCGCGGGTACGGACATCGATCAAATAAACGTTGCCACTTAGTGCGGGGCGGGCGCCCCCGCCCGCCAGCGCAGGCGAGGGCGCCTGCGCCACATCGCTCCAGGGGATGAAGCGAACGCCGTCCTCCAAGGCCAGGGTTCGCGCTCGGTCCGCTGGGACCTCCGCAGGCAGCGGCAGTGCGACCCGTGTCGATCCGGTTTCCGGCGTCAGGCCATCCAGCACCCAGCCCATGGTCCCATTCTTGAGGGCGGAGACATTGCGGTACCCCATCCGCCGCAGCGTTTGGGCCCCAATAATGCTGCGGGTGCGGCCGGCGCAGTGCACCACGATTGTTGCGCCGGGCTCGGCCACGGAGCCCGCCCGCAACGCCAACTCGACCGTTGGCATGCTGCGGCTGCCCGGTATGCACGAAACCTCGTGCTCCTCTGGGGTTCGGGCGTCCAGTAACATGATGGCTTCCCCGCGGGCTTGGCGGTCTGCCAGCTCCCGCGGCGTCACCTCCGGCACCGCCTGCTCCATCTGCACCCGCTCGCCGAAGTCCTTGCTGGGCACGTTGGAGCCCCACTCCAACACTTGCCCCGCCGCTTGCCAAGCGTCAAGGCCCCCCTCCAGGACCTGCACGTTGGTATACCCCATCCGCTCCAGCGTACGCGCCGACAGGGCTGCCCGCGTGCCGTCGTCGTCGCACAGGACCACCTGCGTTTCGAGGTCCCGCACGAAGGCCCGCATGCGGTACTCCAGCAGCCGGCGGGGAAGAGGAGAAGAACCGGGGATGTGCCCCTCGTTGTACTCGCCGTACTCCCGGACGTCGATACAAGCGTGGGGAACCGGGCTCTGCGACAGCGCTCCCAGATCAGCGGCGTTGATAGCGGTCAACAGCGGATCACCGTTATGTGATATGCGTCGAACCAACGGTCTGCAGTCACGATAGCCAGTCTCTCCACACTGGCCTGCGCAATCAAGAGACGGTCGAAGGGGTCGCGGTGGTGGAAGGGAAGATGTTCAACCGCAGTCGCGTGCCGGAATGCGATCGGTAACTGTAAAAAGCGATGATATGCGAGCCGGCGGGGCAGCCACTCGGCCACGTCACGAGGCGCGCTCAGCTTCCCCAACGCCACCTTGATGGCGATCTCCCATGCAGTGGCCGCGCTAACAAAGACTTGATTGTCCGGATCCTGAATTGCATCTCGGGCCTGCTCCCGAAGGCGAGGGCTATTGGCCAGGACCCACAGGAGGACGCTGGTATCCAGCAGAAGGTTCATCGTCCTCCTCTCCCTCGAAAAGCCGGATCAACCATTCAGGCGTCTCGTCGAAGTCGTCCGCCATCCAGATTTGACCTTCCATCCCCCCAAGGGGTCTCCGCTCCCTGCTCGTTGTGTAAGGCACTAGCTTGGCCACCGGCTTTCCGTTCTTTGCGATGATGATCTCCTCGCCGGCCGCGGCCTCCTCTACAAGCCGGGACAGATGAGTCTTGGCCTCGTGTATGTTTACCGATTTCATCTACCACCCTCGCGGGGCCCCAAGTCGACTAGGCGCTGGCGGGCGGGTTAACGCAGATTGTGTTCACGTTGTGAGTGGTGCGTAGGGAGTAGGAGAGGGTCCCTACTCACCACTCCCTACGCACCACGCACTACGCCCAGCGGGGCTTTCACGTTCACTGACTAGACTTAGTTTAGTCCACCTATAGCGACAGCGCCAGTTGCACTGGCCCTGGAACTTGATCCAGATGCCGCGCAGCAATGCCCCGACCCCACAGCTCTTGCGCCAGCCAGGGCAGCCCGTTCACCGTGAACACCTCCCTGGCGCCGGACTCCAGCGCATACTTCAGCAACTCCCCATAGTCCGCATGATCGCTGAGGGGAAAGGCTTCGTCGGATCGCAGGCGGTGCGGGGCGGCCTCATCCATGGCCCACCCGGTGAGAAAGGCCGTACGGACCCCGCCCGGCGCCTGAGGGTACACATCCCGCAACGCACGGCCCGGCGGCGACAGGATCACCGTTTCCCGGCCGGCGCCGCGTTCGATGACCCCATGATCTCCCTCGAACTCCACACCCCAGCGCCGGTACTCTTCTACGCCCGGACTGATGTGGGGATGGTACCGCACGCTGTATCCCCTGCTCAGTAGGTGGTGCAGCACCTCCTGGGACTTCCCCAGACTGTAGGCGAGCAGGACCGGGGTTTCGTCCGAGACGAAGCAGCGTTCGATGAAAGCGCAGATCAGGCCAAGGGCCTCGTCTTCCGATGGGAACCTGTACTTGGGGTGCCCAAAGGTCGCCTCCATCACCAGGGTGTCACAGGGCAGGACCGCACAGGTCTCCGCCGTCGGGTTGGGCCGGAGTTTGAAATCCCCGGTGTACACCACCCGGTAGCCCGAGTCCAACTCGATGAGGAGTTGGGCCGCCCCCAGGCAATGGCCCGCGGGGTGGAGGGTAACCTGGTAACCTGGGCCGGCCTGCGGCTGACCATACGAGACGACGGTGGCCTGACTTCGCGCGTGGCGCTGTTGCAAGAAGGCGGCAGTAGGGCCGGTCGCGAGGAACCGTTGGTGCGGCGCAATATGATCGGCGTGGCCGTGGGACACCCAGCACCCGGCCCTCCGGCGACGGGCGTCCATCCAGAGGTCCAGTGCCGGGAGGTGGAGGCCCTTATCGAAGATGACCTGCATTACTACTTCCAACGGGCCGCACTGGAAGGGACCTGTGTCCA
>CAZPYZ010000064.1:0-12453 GCA_964590215.1 uncultured Dehalococcoidia bacterium
ACATTTTCAAGTCAATGACGGTGCACCGCACCGCGTGTGCTTGATGTCATTGAGAGCCCGCCCTCGTTGCCTTATCCATTCCAACAACGATCGGCGGGCGTGGCAATCTGGGGTGGGGGCGACCGCCGTTACGGCCAAATGCCCCCTCCAGCCCCGGATTGCCGCGCCCGCAGGATCCTCGGTGGTGCTGGCTTGGTTCGGCAAGCCGGCTTGCAATGAAAAGTCCACAAGCTCTCAGCATTATGCGCGTCTTTCTCAGACCTGGTCCCGCCTGCGCAAGGAAACCGACTGGACAGCGAGCTGCCTTAGTGTAAAGCTGAGCCCCGTCAGCGGGCCCATCGCACACGGAGGTGTTCCATGAAGAAGCTGCTTCTCGGTACCGAGGCCGGCGTCCTGGAGCTTGCGCCCGGAGGGGAACCCAAACAAACAGAAGGACCCGGAAATGCCCCGTTCTTAGCTACGGCCGGGGACCGCGCCTTCGCGGTTACCAGAGAGGGCGCGCTGTGGGAACGCAACGGCGGCTGGAAGCTCGTCAACGAGCACGCCGTAGCCGACGAGGTCTGGTCCTTCGGAGTCGACCCCCGTGTGCCGGGGAGGCTCTACCTCGGCGTCTCTCCGGCCCTCCTCTACGTCAGCAATGACGGAGGGAAGACGTGGAAGGCGTGCGATTCCATGCGCCGGATCCCTGGCTACGAGACTTGGACCTTCCCGCCGTCACCTCACATCCCCCACGTCCGCTCCATTGCCATGGACCCGTCCCAGGCCGGTGCCATCTACGTCGGGGTCGAGGAAGGTGGGGTGTACCGGACAGCCGACGAGGGCGTGACCTGGGAGAGCCTGAACGAGGGACTGTACTGGGACGTACACACCGTCCTCCCTGCGTCGCATTCAGGGCGGCTCTATGCGACGACGGGGAACGGTTTCCACCGCAGCGACAACGGCGGCCGGACCTGGCGCCATTGGATGCAGGGGCTCGACCGCAGCTATACCATCCCGTGTGCCGAAGCCCCGAACCAGCCGGACTTGCTCTTTACCGCGGCCGCGGCCACCCCGCCGCCCGGCTGGCGCGCCAGCGGCACCGCGAATGCTGCCATCTACCGTTCGGAGGACGGGGGAGCGCGGTGGGAGCCCCTGAGCAAAGGGCTGCCGCAGCGCTTCGACGTGATGGTACAGCGCATCCTCTGCACCTCTGACGGAATCGTGTACGCCGCGGCGGGACCGGAACTCTACGCCAGTGACGATCTCGGCGGCACCTGGCGCTTGATGGCAGGGGAATTGCCCCCAATCAGAGCGGTGGCCGCTATCGACTAGACTCCCAAGGTCAGTTGGTAATCCCCACCAGCTCCTGGGTCTTCTCGACCTCTGGTAAGGTCTCTTCCGCGTGCATCGTGATGTATTTCCAGCCCGGGATCGGCTTGGTGTCTTCGGCTGCGGCCGGCACATCCAGGCGACGGCTGTTTTCGTCGAATGAGGTCGCCTCGGCCTGCTGTCCCTCTTTCGTCAGGAGCCAGTTGATGAAGACCTTCGCGGCATTGGGGTGCTGCGCCCGGTTGAAGAGGAAGAAGGCCGTTCCCGAAGAATAGGAATAACGGGGCAGCTCGATAGGCCTGATGTGCTTGCCGGCGCCCTGCTGCCAGAACTCCCTGATGGTATTGCCAGCGGGTCAAGGTCTGGGGGGAGACGGAGCGCTACCTCGTCCCGGAACAAGTCCTGGGGGTCCCTACCTGGGGTGAGTGGGCGGTCACCGCCTACCGGACCCACTTGAAAGGGCTCTGGATCCCGGCGCACCAGCGGGCCCGCAACCTGGATTTCGCGCTGGCATGGCTGGACAAGTAACGGGAGAGGTGGCTGGCACCATGATCATCGATTCCGACGCCCACGTGATGGAGACCGAACATACCTGGGACTTCCTCGACCCCGGGGACGAGGAGTACCGCCCGATCCTGCTGGCGCCGACGGGTGACGAACGGTTCCCCAGCTGGCCCCCGCCCGATAGGTACCCTGGGTCAGAGCAGGCAAAGACCCTTGTCCCCGTTGAGACCAAAGAGCTCAGGAGGACAGAGGGGACTAAGGACGTTTAAGCACGGTGGTGGCGGGGGCGAGATTCGAACTCGCGACCAAGGGCTTATGAGTCCCCTGCTCTACCGCTGAGCTACCCCGCCGTGGAGAGGAAGTCCCCTAGTTATACCCAGTCAGGCCCGCAGCTTCAAGGCGCGACACCCCTCACCCAATGTTGGGAATGTGGCACAGCCATCCTCGGCTGTGAGAACGCGTTTTTGCAAAACAATTTAGCACCACCAATGAGATGATTTCGAAACCACCGGTTACCTTCCAAGGAGCGCGTGCGTACAAGTTCACGGTTCCTGGTTGCACGGGAGCGGATTTAATCGTTCGGGTCGAGGTTCCGGGGAGTGGCAGGAACTCCAGAACTCTGAACCGCGCTCGTGCGTACCAGTTCAGACTTCAGGGTGTTTGGCTCCGAGTTAACCGGTTTCAGGGTGCGGCCTTCCGGGCTCAGGGGGGACTGGGGCGGAACCCAGAACTTTGAACCTGGAACTGTGAACAGTTACGCTCGTGCGTGCCTGTTGCGCCTCAATGGGAAAGTCTATAAAATAAGTCAACATTTTGGCCTACAGGGGAACGCCATGCGGGTAGATGTAATCGAGAAGGGGATCATCCCCGTCATCGAAGGGGAACTGGAGACCTTCGAGAACGAGGTCAAGGCGTTCCGCTCCGGGGAGCGCGACGAGATAGCCTTCCAGGTGTACCGGCTTCGGGAGGGCACCTACGGGCAGCGCCAGCCGGACTCTCAGATGGTGCGGGTGAAGATCCCAGCGGGTATGGTGACGGCTCATCAACTGGAGGCCCTGGGCGACATCGCGGAGAAGTATGCGCCACTGGGCAAGGGCCACATCACCACTCGAGAAAATGTCCAGTACCACCACCTGAAGCTTGAAGAGGCGGCGGAAGCGAAGTGGCGGCTGGCCCAGGTCGGGTTGACCAGCCGGGAGGCCTGCGGCAACACCGTCCGCAACGTCATCACCTGCCCTAGGGGCGGCATCTGCAAGAATGAGACCTTCGACGTCACCCCCTACCTGGCGGCCTATTGTCGCTATTTCGTGCGCAAGCCCTTCACCCAGAACATGCCCCGCAAATGGAAGACCTCCTTCTCCCCCTGCGCCTCCGACTGCGCGGTGGCTCCAATGCACGACCTGGGGTTCGTCGCGGCCATCACGGAGATCGATGGGGTGCCCCGGAAGGGGTTCCGCATGTACATCGGAGGCGGCACCTCCATCATGCCCAGGGAAGCGCAACCCCTCTACGACTTCGTCCCCGTGGAGGAGTACCTGCGGGTTTCCGAGGCCGCGCTGCGGGTGTTCAACGCCTCGGACGAGCTGCGGAAGAACCGCATGATGGCCCGCATCAAGGTTCTCATCGACCGCATCGGCATGGACGCCTTCCGGGAAAAAGTGGAGGCGGAGCTACAGCAAGAGTGGGCCAAGGATCCCATCAACCCCGAAGACTATTGGGTGCCCGAGTACGAGGAGGTGCCGCCGCCACTGGAGAGCCCCAACGGGCACCATGCCGGCGAGGCGGACGCAGGGTTTCTCCCCTGGCGGCTGACCAACGCCAGGCCCCAGCGACAGCCTGGCTATTACGCGGCCTATACAAAGGTCCCTTCGGGTGATCTGAGCGCGGCTCAATTCTACGGGCTGGCCCGCCTGAGCCGGAATTACGGCAACGGCGTCATCCGCTTCGACTTCGAGCAGAACCTGGTCTTCCGGTGGGTGGCGGCAGAGAAGCTCTACCCCCTTTGGCAAGAGCTGCGGGGCCTGGGCCTGGGCGAGGCGGGGGTTCACGAGATCACCGACGTGACCTCGTGCCCTGGCACCGATAGCTGCAAGCTCGGGATCACTGCGTCCATGGGCGCTGGCAGGGCACTGCGAAACACGTTACTGGAGATGGACGTGCAGGACCCCTCGATCAAGGGGATGCACGTAAAGATCAGCGGCTGTCCCAACGGCTGCGGACGGCACCACCTCGCCAGCATCGGGTTCCAGGGGGCGGCCATCAAGGGCGACGGCGGACACCAGGTACCATCCTACGAGGTCTACGTCGGAGGCTATTTCGAGGACGGCGACGACTTCCAGTACGCCCGCAGGGTGACGACCAAGGTCCCGGCAAAGCGGGCGCCCGACGCGATGAAGCGCATCATACGGTTTTACGAGGAGCACCGGGAGGAGAACGAACCCTTCCACCGCTTCGTCAACCGCGTTGGCCCAAAGGCCTTCGAGCCTGTGCTGGAGGACTTGAAGGTGGCTGGGCCCGTGGCCGAGAACTTGGACCTGTACCAGGACTGGGAGCGGGTTGGGATGTACGTGCTGGAGCGTGGCGAAGGGGAGTGCGCGGTCTAACCCCGCTGCGGGAAAGCCGGTGGGGTAGGCCTTCCGGCCTGCCGGCTCAGGACACTCCGTAGGGCGGGGGCTTGTCCCCCGCCTTCTGGCTGTATTCGCCGGGGGAGCGCTGATCCTTGGCTGATCTGCAAGGCAAGGTTATCGCCACCTTCGAAGCGCGCCGCGCCAAGGAGATGGCGGACCTTATCGCTCGCCACGGCGGCGTGCCCTATGCCGCCCCCGCGCTGCGGGAGGTACCCCTGGAGAACGCCGCCGAGGTGCAGACCTTCATCGAACGGGTCATCGCCACACCCCCGGATATCTACATCTGTCTTACCGGCGTGGGGACGAGGGCGTTGCTGGAGCGGGCCGCGTCCTTCGGACGGCAGCAGGCGCTGCTCGAGGCGTGGGCGAGGACCATCGTGGTCGCCAGGGGACCCAAGCCTGTGGCGGTGTTACGACAGCACAACGTCCGTATCGACCTCGTCCCGCCGGAGCCGAACACATCCAGAGAACTGCAGGAGATGCTGCGGCCCCTAAGGCTGCGAGGGAAGCGGGTTGCCATCCAGCACTACGGCGAGACAAACGAGTTCCTGCGTTCAGCGTTGAAGGATGAGGGCGCCGAGATCTGGGAGGTCTCCCTGTACCGCTGGGAGATGCCGGAAGACCAGGGACCGCTGCGCCGGTTCTTGTCCGACGTGCAGGAGGGGCGCATCGATGTGGTGGCGGCGACGAGCAAGTCCCAGGTCCGGAACCTTTTCGCGCTCGCGGAGCATTTCGACCAAGGAGAGTCGTTGCGGGCCGCCCTGGGGAGGCTCGTGGTGGCCGCGGTGGGTCCGGTGACCGCCGAGGAGTGGAGGGCCTTTGGGGTGCAGGTGGACGTGGAGCCGGAACATCCCCACATGGGCCACCTGGTGGTGGCCATTGGCGAGCACCTGGCCGCGCGTAGGAGTTCGGAGTTCAGAGTTCTTGGTTCGGGGTGAATTTGGTTTCCCGCGTTCCGGCTTCCGGGTTCCGGGGGGTGGGGCGGAACCCAGAACTGTGAACCCAGAACTATGAACAGTCACGCTCCCGTATAATCGAGTCGTGGCCGAGGACTGCATCTTCTGCAAGATCGTTGCGGGGCAATTGCCTGCAGACTTCGTCCACAGGGCCGGTGACATCGTTGCGTTCCGAGATATCCATCCGCGAGCGCCGGTCCATGTGCTAGTGATCCCGACCGAACACATCGGGTCCCTGACAGACCTGCGGGCTGAGCATAGTGACCTGGCAGCCAAGCTGCTGCGGACGGCGGCTGAGATCGCCCGGGAGTTGGGGGTGGAGGGGCGAGGGTACAGGGTGACGGTCAACACGGGACCGGAGTCGGGCAGCGAGGTAGCGCACCTGCACCTGCACATTTTGGGCGGCCGGCAGATGGGCGCGATGGGGTGACGGAGCACAGCCAGGCACGGCCGGTCCTGATCCGCGTGTGGAACAGCTAACCCCGGGCGTCCGCCCGGAAAGCCTGCCTGGGAGCGCAGCCTTCCAGGCTGCCTGGCCGAAGGAAGGGGACAGACGGGCCTCCCTTGAGCGGAGCGGAAGGGATGGCTGCACTCCGCGGCGCCGGGCCCTTCCCTCGGCCCCCGCACGGGCGTTGCCGGCGGCACTCGGAGACCTCGGCCGGGTATGACGCAGCCCGTGGTCGACAGCGGCGAGATCGGACGGGCTGCCGTGGAGCTGGCCTCAGAGCGTCAGGGGATGGACACGGTGATGCTGGACATCCGGCGGCTGGCGTCTTTCGCGGATTATTTCGTGATCACCAGCGCGATGAATGCCCGCCATATGCAGGCCCTGCTAGAGGAGCTGGACAAGGGCATGGAGCAGCGCGGCGCCCGGCTCCATCACCGGGAGGGATCCGCTGACTCGGGTTGGGTGCTGTTGGATTTTGGGGACGTGATCGTGCACCTGTTCTTGCCGGGAGAGCGGGAGCGCTACGGGTTGGAGCAGTTGTGGGCCGGGGCGGTGCCCGTGGTGAGAGTCCAGTAAGCGGAAGGCAGAAGCCAGGAGGCCGAAGTCGGTCGCTGGATTCAGTCAATGGGAACCTGGCCGAGGGTTGTCCCCGTGCTTTCCCCCTCGCTTCCTTACTTCGCTAATTCCTGACTTCCTCCTCCGTAATCCAGGGATCCAGCGCTCTCTGATAAGAGAGGACATCCGAATCCTGGAAGAAGATCGCGATCTCGCGGCCGGCCGACTCCAGGGAATCCGAGCCGTGGATCAGGTTGTGCCCGATGTCGAGGGCAAAATCGCCGCGGATGGTGCCGGGAGGGGCCTTGGCCGAGTCCGTGGGGCCCATCATGGTGCGAACGACGTCGACCGCGTTGCGGCCTTCCATGATGACGGCGACGATGGGCCCCGAGGTGATGAAATCCACCAACCCTTGGAAGAAGGGTTTGCCCTCATGGACCGCGTAGTGGCGCCTTGCAAGGGATATGTCCATCTGGAGCATCCTGAGCGCGCTGATCTTGAGGCCTTTGGCCTCCAGGCGAGCAAGGATGGAGCCGGTGAGACCCCGTTGGACGCCGTCGGGCTTGATAAGGACGAGGGTGCGTTCCATGGTCACCTCATGAACGGTGCGGCCTTCGAGGGTCCTTGGGGAGCCTCGGGACGACGCCCCTTCTTACGATTATGGGTCAAATCGCCAGCGGGTGGCCGTGTTGGGGAAATCGCGTTCCAGCCAGGCCATGGCCAGGCGGGGGCTGACGGCATAGACAACGTACGTCAGACCGCTGGTGTCCAACCGGAACCCGTACTTGGCGTCGTACGCCTCCACGAATCGGGCGAGGACGTGTTCCTGCTGGACCCGGTCTGCCTTACCTTCCAGGATCACCGCGTCATCACCGCTCTCAAGATGTACGACGACCTCGGGGTTCCCGGCAATGTTGCGTCCTTTGAGGGAGTTGGGGTCGGTGGAGAAGAAGAACGTCTTGTCCAGCCAGAGCCCCCACACGGGGGTTGCGTGTGGCCGGCCGTCCCGACCGGTCGTGGCGATCCAGTAGTTACGGGAGGCAGTTAGCTTTTCGACAACGCTGTCCCACGGGAGCAGCCCGCCTGCCTCGGCCGTGGCAAGCCCGTAACCCGAGGGCATAGATGGACGATCTGGCACTGCGCTTACTTGGGTTCTCCAGGCGGTCGTCGTAGGTAGAGTGGCGCGAGGTTCGCGACATCCGCGTGTTCGCCGGACTGGTGGCGATGCCAGGCGAGCTCCGCCAAGGCCGAGCCGTGGCGGATGGACGCGGCAGGGCCGGCGACAACGAACTGGAATGTCAAGTGTTCCATCGCCCACTCCGGCGGTTCCCCACAAAGGAGGGTGGGCATCTTCACGGCCGCACTGAGGTCTGGCGCTTTGGTGATCTGGGGTGGTGATAAACATCGCCAGCCCCACCCCCCTTCGAGATCCTTTGCGGAGTCCACCCTGGGCGAAGCCGAAGCACTCGGAATGACAGGGGCGGCAGGACTGACAGGGGGGACCGGCGCCGGCGGCGGGGCAGGCGTGTCGTGGATTGCCAGCCTAGGGGAAGCTGAAACGGGCGGCTCGGCCGTGTACATCGCCCAGGCCAGCTCGCCCCGGCCGGCGTCGTGAACGGGACAGATGGGCCCCGGAAACGCGGCGTGAGGGTACGCCTCGACCTCTAAGGTTCCCACCGCCACCAGGGGCGCACCGAGGGTCCGGGCGAACGCCTTGGCGGTGGCCATCCCGACGCGAAGTCCGTTGAAGGAACCGGGACCGGACGCCACCGCGACCACGCCGACGTCTCCCAGTCGAGCCTGGTTTTCCTGAAGGACAGCCTTGATTACTGGAAGGAGTTGACGCGTGTGGTTGGTCCCAGCCTGCCAGGTATATTCAGCAAGGAGGGTCGGCCCCCGGGAAAGGGCGACGCTCGCCCAGCGGGTAGAAGTGTCCAGAGCGAGCAACAGAGCGGGATCAGGCATGAGGAATGCTGCCCCCCGGCGCGCGCCCACTGGGTTGGTTGTCGTGCTTGTGGCCTTTGGCAGCCCCCGCCCTGGGCAGGGCGTCAGGGGCCCCGGTCGCAGAGGCTGGTGGGGTGGGGCGGGAAAGCCGCGGAGCATCCGAGGCGCCTGTCCTGAGGCGAGGCATCAACGCCTCCCTGCCCCGGTCTGGGCGCCGACCACGCTCGCGATCAGCTCCTCGTAGCGGCGCCCATGGGCGGTCAGCACGATGCGGCGCTGGTTGTCGCCTGCGTGGTCGAGGAGGACGTGGAGATGGTCAGGCGGCATGACGCCAGGCGCTCGATCGGGCCACTCGACCACGGTGACCCCGTCCCCGAAGAAGTAGTCGTCCAGACCCAGGTCCTCGGCCTCTACCGCTCCCTCGATCCGGTAGAGGTCCACATGGTACAGCGGCAGCCGCCCGAGAAGTTGGCCGACCAAAATGAAAGTGGGACTGGTAACGGAACCCTCGATGCCCAGGCCGCGCGCGATCCCCTGGGTCAGCACGGTCTTGCCGGCGCCAAGGGGCCCCTGGAGCAGCAGGACGTCCCCCTTGCGCAGCAGCCGGCCAATGGTCTCGCCCAGGCCCGCGGTCTCCGCGGCGCTTTCGCTAGTGAAGGTGAGCGGCAAGATGGTCCCAGCCGGTAGCAGTCAGAGAGACTTGCCGCCCTCGCTCGTCGGTCACGGTGACGCCTTCCCCCGGGACGACCCGACCTATGACCGTAAGTGGAAGGTCGGACCGCTCGCGAACGGCGTCGATGACCTCCGCCGGGGCGGTCATCAGCAGCTCGTAGTCCTCACCGCCGGAGAGGGCCAAGCCGGGCCAGGCGCCGGGGAAGGCTTCCCGGACCGCAGGGTCCACGGGGAGGTCGGGGAGATGCACCTCTGCGCCGGCCCCGCTGGCGGCGCAGATCTTGCTCAAGTCACCCACCAAGCCGTCGCTCACGTCCATGCCGCACCGGACGCCCGCCTCCAGGGCGAGGCGCCCCGTGTCGAGACGCGGGACAGGGCGGCGATGGGTCTGGATGGCCCGGGCGAGAGAGTGCTGTTCCGGGTGACCACCTTCTTGGAGCAGCCGCAGGCCGGCTGCGGACGATCCCAACTGTCCGGTGACGGCGATCACCTCGCCTGCCCTTGCGGCGGAACGGAGGAGGACATTGTTGGGGTAGGGGACCGGGGCTGATGGGTGGCCCGTCAGGCTGACGCTCACAAACCAGACCGGTGACGACACGATGTCGCCGCCGGCGAGGAATGTATGGTAGCTGCGCGCGCAGTCCAGAACCCCCTCATAGAGGCTGTCTATCCCATCGACATCGACTTCGCCCGGCAGACCGAGGGTGACGAGGGCGTAGTCAGGGATGCCGGCCATGGCGGCGATGTCGCTCAGGTTGACGGCGAGGGCCTTCCAGCCCAAGTCCAGCCATGGCGTGGTCTCCAGAGAGAAATGCACTCCCTGGACCATGGTGTCGGTGGTGGCGAGATGGATATCTGACCCCCTCCTCCAGACTGCGCAGTCGTCCCCGATGCCGAGGATCAGCTCACGGTGGCCGTCGGTTGAGGGGAAGGGTGATGACGCCGGCGGCGCGGGCTCCTGGGCGATACGCGACTGGAGGCGAGCGATGAGGCCAAATTCGCCCAACTCTGAGACCCTCATGGTCCGATTATACTGGCCTTGCGAGGGCGGGCTCCCGAGGTACGAGGCCGATAGTGCGGATACAGCTGCTGGCGGACGTCCACAGCAACTTGAACGCGTTGCACGCCGTGCTTCGTGATGCGGAGGCGCGAGGACCGGTGGAGGCCCTCTGGTGTTTGGGTGACTTGGTGAACTACGGGCCCGACCCGGGCCCCTGCCTCAAGGTGCTGCGGGAGCAAGGGGCGCTGAGCATCATGGGGAACCACGACGCCGCGGCGGTCGGAGCGTTGCCCACAGAGGATTTCAGCCTGGACGCCGCCGCGGCCATGGTGTGGACCCAAGCGCAACTTACGGTTGACGAGGCCGAGTTCTTGAGCGCGCTCCCGGTTACTGTGGAGCGTGAGGACTGCACCCTGGTCCATGGCAGCCTTCGCGGGCCGCTCTGGGAATATCTTGTAACACCCGAGGATGCCGAGCAGAGCTTCCTGTTGCTGAATACTCCCCTGTGTCTGATCGGTCACACCCATCTTCCATCGGTATTCTTATGGTCGGATGGGCACTGCTCGGGCGCGTACCTGAGGTCCGAAGACTCGATAGAGGTGACCGGGAAACGGCTCATCTACAACCCTGGTGGTGTCGGCCAGCCCAGGGATGGGGACCCTCGGGCGTCTTATGCGCTGTTCGACACCGGGCGTGGGACCATCACCCATTACCGGGTGGAATACAACATAGCGGCGGTGCAGGAGCGGATGGCGGCAGCGGGACTGCCGGATCACCTGATCGGACGCCTGGCTCGAGGACGGTAGGAGTGCAGCCGGAAACGGCGCACTCACTAACGGGGAGATGGGGAAACGATGGCTGTATGACGCTGGAGTCCGGGGCGAAGCCCCAGTGCCAACCGATTTGCGGCCGTGTTTCCGGCCGGATGCGATGCAGATCATTGTCGTTGTGGGCGTGGGACGCTATGGTGAGAGTAAGGGGTGTTTATGACTCGCCATGTCTTGATGTGCCCGCCTGCCCATTACCGCATCGCGTACGAGATCAATCCCTGGATGCGTCGCTCCAACGCGGCGGAGCATCCCCAAGCGAACCGGCAATGGAACCAGCTCTATGAGGCCTTGCTGGTGCTGGGCCTGAAAGTGGATCTGGTAGAACAGGGGCCTGAGGTGCCGGACATGACCTTCGCCGCCAACGCTGGGATCGTTTGCGGGCGCCGGTTCATCCCTGCCAACTTCCGCTATCCCGAACGGCAGTCGGAGAGTGCCCGCTTCACGCAGTGGTTCGAGGACCGCGGGTACCAGGTCGAGCGGATCCACGAGCCCCATTACTGGGAAGGGGAGGGAGACGTGCTGCCCGCGGATGGCCGGGTGTTCGCCGGCTACCGCTTTCGGACCGAGTTCCGTGCGCTGGACCACCTTGACGAGTTGCTCGGGGCCACGTCCCATCGCCTGGAGTTGGTGGACGAGCGCTTCTATCACCTGGATACGTGCTTCTGCCCACTGGGCGAAGGCCGGGCCCTCTACTACCCGCCGGCCTTTGGCGAGGCTGCCCAGGCAGTGCTCCGGGCCTCCTTCACGGACCTGTTCGCCGTCGACACCACAGATGCGCTGCGGTTTGCATGCAACGCCCTGGTGGTCGATCGTTCTGTCGTGATCAATGCTGGATGCCTTTCCACCCGTATCGCTCTGGAGCGACGGGGGTTTGAGGTGGTGGAGGCGCCGATGGAGGAGTTCATCAAAGCCGGGGGGAGTGTGAAGTGTCTCGTGCTAATGCTGGACGCGTTCCCGGAGCGGGTGGGACAGCACCGGGGTTCAGAACCACTCGCCGCAACGGGTGTTCGGGTCTAGGATCCGGGTACTCCCCGACGTTGGGGAGAGGTAGCGCGCGAACCCGGCCAGACAGGGCCAGCCCTGCGGCTACGGGATGGGTATGGCCGACCCGCTCGAAACCGACATAGCCTGCCTACAGGACGACCTGATCAAGGCAGCGGAGGCTCATCCCCCCATCCCCCTTGGTCCCGACTGGTGGCAGGAACGGATGCTAGAGTGGGCGTCCAGCGATCCGGCGTTCCGCACCAAGCTCCTTCGCTTCGTAGACGTCCTCCCCACCCTCCGGACTCCTGCTGCCGTGGGAGACCACGTGCGCCAGTATTTCCGGGATGTAGCCCCCGCCCCGGTGCGCATAGGATCGGAGCTGGCGTCCCACCGGCTGTTACGCCCGGTGCTTTCAGGGGTGGTCCGCCAGGTCGTGCAGGTCATGTCCCAGCGATTCATCGCCGGGGCGACCCCTGAACAGGCCCTGGGTCACCTGGAGGCACTGGCCTCGGGAGGGGTCGGCCACAGTGTCGACTTGCTGGGCGAGGCGACGCTGTCGGAAGCAGAGGCTGAGGCGTACCTGGCGCGGTACCTGGCACTGCTGGCGATCTTGCCGCCCCAGGCC